>JAGMEZ010000661.1 GCA_023127905.1 Caldifarciminota bacterium | reverse complement strand
CCTGGGATATGAATGGTTGTTATACCTTTGGAGACGGTTCTGAAGATCATGAAGGAAGGGATACGGATGGCGATAGCCTACCCAATGATTCGCGAATGTATGTAGTAAAAAATGCCCTTTACAATATGGTTAGTGATCCTGAGATTGATATAAGGTGGGGTCTTGCTGCATTCTATCAGGAAAAAGACAACAGGGCGAGTGATTTTTGGTATAGAGTATCTGATTCATTTCCAGACCACAGTATTTGTAACCCAGGTGTGTGGTCTTTCCCCGGTTATAGACCAGATATTTGGTGGCACGGTGCTACGAAAGACTCAGCTTATGAGGCTTTTCAAATGCATGTAGAGATGGCTGAAGGTGCACCTGCTCATATCAATGAAATATTGAGATGGGTTGATAATGTGTCAGGCAATTTTAAGGAACTCAGGGCACAGGGCGGGACCCCTCTTCCAGGTGTACTCAGAGGTGTCAGATACGAATATATGTCGAATATACCATCGGATAATGCAAAGTGGTGTAGAGGTTATTATGTATTGCTCCTGACAGACGGTGAACCAACTTATGGTATCGGTAATGGTGGAGCATGGGCTGGCGATGGAGGGACTATTGACACACTGTGGCAGAAGCAGTGTAAGTGGGAAGCGGATTCACTTATGCATACCTATATCGCTCCTCATGGCGGAGACCCTGATACAGTTCTTCCTATTAAGACATATGTTGTGGGTATTGGTCTGGAAGGTTCTGGTACACTCGATTCTATTGCAAAATATGGAGGAACTGAAGAGTATTACCCAGCAACAAATCCTCAAGAACTGCAGGAGGTATTAAGAGCAATCGTATCAGATATTATTAACGAAGCAACAGCTTATTCTGGCTCAGAGGTAACGAGTATTCAGGAAGAATTCATTACACAAAATTATGAAGCAAGAATGTATATTTGTTCCTTTGTCCCTTCATATTCAAGCATTTGGGAGGGACACTTAAAAGCAGTAAAACTAATAGCTGGAACATTTCAGATAGATTCA
>JAGMEZ010000660.1 GCA_023127905.1 Caldifarciminota bacterium | reverse complement strand
GTTTTAAACCTTTGAAATCAAAGATTTCCCAGTTTCCAAAAAGACCAAATGCATCATTATGTATTTCATCAGAATATAAATCAGAGTTCATTCCTTTTGTAAATGTTCCGTATCCAACGAATTTCCCCCTTCCGATTCCTATAGAAAAGTTAGAAATCCCGATATGCTTGGATGCAAGTAAATATACAGAAAATTGTTCTGTATTCCTGATATTATAAACATGTTTCTCCCATCGTGTTTCTTCTCCTTTGCCAAAAGAGGATACATATCGAAATGGAGTGATATTTTCAATTCCAAATACAATTCGTGGTTTACTCCTTGTTTCATTTATTGCAAGAAATGAGAAGTTAAATGCATAAGCGCTTCCAAGGTAGGTGACGAATTCAAGGTTTACTCTGTTGAAAAGACCAAAACAAAGAGAGAAGTCAATGTCTCTTGGTGCAATCTCTTCATCAGCTGGTATCTTTCCTGTTACATAAAGTGCGGCAGATAAATGGGGGAGAGTTTCACCTGTTGGTATAGGGAAAATGATTTGTCCATTGATGTTTGAAAACCATATAAAAGGTAAGACAAAAAATAAAAACTTTTTCATATCCATCCCCCTTCATTCAGACCCACAACGAGAGGGCTTGATGTAGTTCGAAAGCACATTTACCTGTGCCCTGCCAAACAGATATAATAATAATTCGATAGCTTAGTAATCAATAAATGAAGTTTTATGGTTCAGGTACATTAAGTAATAAATCGAGCATATCCCATGCTCTCTTGTCACGAGGATTTATGTCAATCGCTTTCTTGAAGGCTTTTATTGCTTCTGGTCGTTCCCTCATTCCCCAGTATGCATAACCAAGATGATATAATGCGGATGCATGATTTTCACTCCACTCAAGAACCCTCTTAAAATTCTCAACAGCAAGCTTATATTTCTTCATTGAGTTGTATATTATCCCAAGATGGTAGTGAGCAATAACCGAACCGGGGTTCTTTTTGAGAAATTTGTTAAATGATTCAATTGCCTGTTTCTGGTCTCCTCTATGGTAATGAGTAAGACCAAGCCAGTAATCAGCCA
>JAGMEZ010000066.1 GCA_023127905.1 Caldifarciminota bacterium | reverse complement strand
TAGAAAAATATTGGGGGAGGGCAAGATTAAAAACTCCTTGATTTATGACAGGAAATATATTAATATCATTTCCAATTAAATAAATTAGATATGGAGAGACTAACCGAAATCTATATAAGCACAAATTATATACTTTTTATAGTATTAGAATAAGAAGGAGGAAGAAAAAGATGAATATTGGCAGAAGAACGTTTCTAAAATTAACAGGAATCGGAGGTACTTTTCTCTTTTTTTTCACTGTTAGGATTCCAGGGTTATTTGGTGGAAAATGGGAAAGAGGAGAGAAGAACTGGTGGAAAGGAGAGATATTTCACCAGGATAATGTTAAAACAGACAGAATTGATGAGGGAATAATCACTGCACAAATTGAAGGGACATGGAGGGAATTTAAAGTGAGAAAAGTAAGTAATAATTTCCTGAAGTGGAATATTTCTGAACGTATTAAAAATCTCGATGAAATAGTAAAAATGATCGAAGGAGAGGGTGAAAGACCTGACTATGCAGGACCACATAGTGGTTGTGTTGCAACCTATGGTAGTAGAAGAAAAGATTCTAAATTCTCGATAAACAACGCAGTAAAAGGGATGGGATTTGTTCCCGTAAAAGAAAAACTAAAGAAAACTATCGCCCATCTGGAAGAGACAATAGCAAAACCTTTATCTGAAAAATTAGAGATCTTAAAAATGAATTATGAAGATGAAACACTGTTCGATAAAACACGACAGGTCTCACTCGAGCTTTATGCTACTCCTTCCTTCGAAACACACACATTTCTGAACCAGATGGAAAACCCTATCTGCTCCATTGTCTTCCTCGATATCCCCTCTTTTGAGTTGAGATGCATTACACGGTTGATTCACCCAAATGATCCTGATACCTCAGAGTATGAGAAGGATGTTGTCCGCTACACCAATTTAGTTCATAGTTATTTCCACGGTAAGTTTGAGAAACAATTTATTACGACAATCTATTACGTGATCGAGGAGTTTGATAACACACCCGGCAAGAAAAGGGGCATAAGGACTGTTCCTCCCCTTCCAGTTGAAAAAACAGAAGATACAAAAGAGACCAGGGAGTGAGTTAATAAAAGTTATATACTTATCTGCATAACTCAC
>JAGMEZ010000659.1 GCA_023127905.1 Caldifarciminota bacterium | reverse complement strand
TGAGAATCCCACCCAGGCGAAAAAGAGTGGTGCAAATAATCCCCATATCCAGTTACTAAGGTTCTCTTTTTCAGATAATTTCAAAAATGGTCCAAGTATCAATCCAGCCAAGAATGCTCCTATAACAAGATGAAGCCCTGCAAAATGTGAAATGATCGAGAAGAGAAAGAGAAAAAGTATAAAAAATGAAAACCTCTCCTGTGGTGATTTCATTATTAAACGAAAATACTTACGTAGTTTTTTACCAAAATGACCGAGTAACACGCTGAAAATAACGAAAATTGAGGCAACTAAAACCATTATAAAGATATGCCTAATTGAAAAACTTCCTTCTCCTCTGGTCATATTCATAATTACCGAAAGTATCATTACACCAATTATATCATCAAGAACAGCAGCAACAATAATGGTCATTCCAACCTTTGTTGTTAGTTTCTTTAATTGGATAAGGGTAGCAACACTGAGGGCAACCGCTGTTATAGAAACTGCTGCTCCAAGGTAGAGAGAAGCAAGGAGTTCAAGATGGAGAAGATATTTACCTACAAGAAACCCCAGTGAGAAAGGGAGAACAACACCACCTATAGCCGTTAATAGTCCATGTTTAGCAGAAGAGAACAGGGCGGAGAGGTCAGTCTCAAGACCTGCTCCGAACATAATCATAATACCGGCAAAATCAACAAGTGAGGTTAGTTTCGTGCTGGCATACTGAGTTGATAAAAAAAGATGTATTCTGTGACCCTCATGAAAAATGAAAGTTGCCATAAAGAGAAACAGTGGTCCAGCAATAATTCCACCAAGAATCTCTCCAATAATCCGCGGCTGTTTTAGCCTCTGAGCGAGATTTCCCAAATACACAGCCAAGCCAACAAGTAAGAATATATATGCAAATGTTTCCATCAGATTTTCAATAGCCTTTCATTTATCTCAGAAAAATATACACAGAAAGCATTCTCCATTTCGTGTTCTTTTCAAATACTCTCATAAAGAATACCTTCTCTATTTCGTTTGGAAATTTATACTACAAAGATAACCTGTAGTCAAGGAAAATAAGCAAGGGATTAACGCAAAATTGGGAATTACACACAAGTTTCCATTTCAAGTGTTAAATAAAGAGAAATATCAATGAAATCAGAACAGTTATGAAACTAAAAAAAGCAGCAAGTGAAAGAAGAGGATGGATTTTCAAGATGAGTGGAACAAAATGGAGTTCTAAAAAACCGAAAAAATTCGGGAATATGAGATTCAAGAGAAAAATGATAAAAAGAAGTCCAAGAAAAGATGACCAAAAGTGAGCAAAATCCTGTCTTGAAGGTGTAAGATGAAGGCTAATCCCGAATGCGAATATCACATAGATATAGAATCGAATACTTATTAAGTTTCTCCAGTTAAAAAATATCTTCATCATTGTTCCCGTTCTTAGTAAGATTGTATTAATGTAAACTTTAAATTGAGAAAAGTCCCAAAATATATCGACAGACAGAACGGGGAGAGCATTACCTTCAATGAGTTGAGGCATAAGGAGTTTTGTCAGAAGGAAAAGTACCAATGAACCACCAAAAAAAGGAGCAATCGCGATAAGAGGATTGCCAATATATTTATGAAAGGGGTTCCGCTCATTCCATGAATGTTTTATATGACCCAGTTCACCTGTAAATATATTTGGTCTGAAAAGGACCAATTCCTGAATCCTGTGACCTGTTAATAATGCAATAATTGCGTGACTCAATTCATGAATTGGAGTACCTATAAGTGCAAATGGAAAGATACCACACCATCCAAACCTTCCTGCAAATCTTCTGTTAGCAAATCCTGAAAGAATTTCAATAACAATACAGGACGCAATTATCGGAAGAAAAAGCAGGATTGTTTTAAAGGTGCTCGATAAAGCATTAAGTAAGTAATGTAGTATAACCATTCCCAGTAAGGAAAAAAATGATATTCCTTATTCTATCTGTATGCTATCAAGTATTCTCTTGTTATATTCCCTTGGATACTTTCTCGCCTGTGCAAGGTTCCCAAAGTAAAATCTCTGAAGACCAAAATAAATAATAAGAATTGCGTCGAGATTCCTGTCCTCCCTTATGGCTTTGTATGTTAGATAGCCAAGCGAAAGATTCAGAGAGAAAGATACTATACCATGAAAAGGCTTTGAAGAGTATATCTGTCCTGCTCCCGGGATGAATCTGGAGAGAAGAAGAGCAAGTTCCGGAGATTTAAAGTTTTGACTGGATATTTCCTCTAACATCTGAAAAGCGCTTCTCTTTAATTCATCGGATTTTATCTTCTTGAATTCATTATCTGCATCTTCCAATTTTCGCTCCTTTAAGAAACAAATACCGAGTAAATAATAGATTGAATCAGAAACCTCTTCCTTCCTTGCAAAATCCCCTAATGTTATACTCGCATATTCTAATGTTCCCATGTTTATAGAACAGATCGAAGAAGATATTACTAATTTTTCTTCAAGCACGGGATCTCCTATACTTTCAAACATTAGTTTATCAAAATATTTTTTTGCCTCTCTAAAATTACCACGTCTTCTGTAACATTCTGCAATCCTGAATTGATAAAAAACAACCGAATCGTTATTCAGAGAAAAAAATGATAATCTCTTATATTCACTAATTGCCCTGAGATAATCCCCTTCACTGAAAAGGTTATCTGCAAACCTTCCACCCTCATTACAATAAGAGATGCTAAAGAGAAGTGATATTAGAAAAATTAAATTAAATAAAACATAAATATGACTCCTATTTCTTACTCTATCCATTAGATTAAAAGTCATCTTTAACCCTCACCTTATTGAAGGGATATTTTTTTAATATCTCTTTATATTCTTCACCAACTTCATCACAAAATTTACAATAACTCGAAAATTTCCATTTATCTGGTGAATCTACATACCCATGTTTTACTGGGTTAAAATGAATATAATTTAGGCGTGCAAAATATGAACGTTCATAGGTAATGCAAGTATCCCAATAATTCCACCAGATTTTACTTGTACTATCTTTGTTGTGTTGTTTATTTTTTGGAGTGCAAAATCGGTGATTTTGCCCTTTCGAAACGACATCGTTGTTACAATTCAAAAACTTTCTTATAAATAAAGCACTGAATTTATGTATTTCACGGATAATAATCGGAAGTGAATGTGCATTTTTAGATGCTTGCAAAAGCAAATGATAATGATTATCGAGAATTACCCATGCATCAATTTCCCAATTAAATCTACTGAATTTATTAAAAATTAAATCAAAAAGATATTCCTTTATTTTATCATCTTTTAGGTATTTTCGCTTTTTATAGGTAGCAGTAGTTATCATATACATTTGATTACTTGCAAAAAAGTGAGAAGGTGAGTGTTTATAGATTTTATATTCTTCAATCATATTTTTTTTCGCAATGACACCGTCGTTGCACTCCATATATCATCCAATCTTCTTAATGAGCGAGGAAGGCATATCTGAGAATGAAGAGAACGGCAAGAAGATAGCAGAGCCAGCTTACCTCTTTCCCTTTACCACTAATGAGTTTCACTATGGGGTAAGAGATAAACCCAAATGCAAGACCGTCTGCAATACTGTATGTAAGGGGCATTCCTATAATAGTAAGAAATGCTGGAATGTATTCAGAAGGTTCTTTCCAGTCAATTTTAATAACAGTCCTCATCATCATACTTCCCACAATTATCAAAGCCGGTGCTGTCACTGGATATAGAAATACATTCTCAGCAACTTCAAAACCTCCGCCTATCATTCGAATAATTGGAGCAAAAAAGAGTGCCGCAAGGAAAAGAAGTGCAGTGACAACGCTGGTAAATCCTGTTCTACCGCCAGAAGCAACACCTGCTGTACTTTCTATATAACTTGTGACAGTTGATGTTCCAAGGACAGCACCAAATACAGTACCTGTTGCATCAGCAAGTAATGCCTTATTTGCTCTCGGTAATTTTCCATCTTTAATGAAACCTGTGGCAGTACCAACACCGACAAGTGTTCCAATTGTATCGAACATATCCATAAAAAGAAATATTAAAATAACAGTTACTCCACCAAGTTTGAATGTACTTATTA
>JAGMEZ010000658.1 GCA_023127905.1 Caldifarciminota bacterium | reverse complement strand
GTTGGGGCTTGTCCCCAACATTGAATTAGATGAACATAAAATAAATTTGTTCTTGACAAACGGTTAAAATTAATTTAATTTACAAAAAATGGATATTAAAAAACTAAAAAAAGATATTATATTTTCTGAATCATTGAGGGGATTTGAATTTATTTTTCACTCAACCTGGGGTTTATTCTCGCCCAGAAGAGTAGATGAAGGCTCAAAACTTCTAATAAATCATATGGAGATAGCAAACGACGATGACTGCCTTGATCTTGGATGCGGTTACGGTGCTATCGGACTGGCAATGGCAAAATGTGCACCAGAGGGTTTGATATATCTTGTAGATAAGGATCATGTTGCGGTAGAGTTCTCAAAAAGGAATACCCGACTCAATAGTATAGAAAATTGCAAGGTATTTTTAAGTAATGGTTTTAGCGATATAAAGAAAAGAAACTTTAATATTATCGCCTCAAACCTTCCATCAAACGTAGGGAAGGAACTACTCTATATAATGTTGTATGAAGCAAAAAAGCACTTAAGTAAAGGTGGTAAACTTTACCTTGTTACAATTTCAGGACTCAGGGAATTCATAAAAAGAAACCTTTTAGAAGTTTTTTATAATTACAAGAAAGTAAAGCAGGGAAGAATTTACACTGTCGCACTGGCTATTAAAAAAAAATAAAAAAAATGATTGACAAATCAGAGAACCTATGTTATATATACAAAACTTATAATACTCTGAGAAAGGAGGTGATGGTACTAATCCATTAACTTTTAGAAACAAGGAGGGAGAATGAATAAGAAATTATTCATGCTAACATTTTTCTTGGCAATAATGTTAGTTTCTATGCTCTTCGCATCAGAGGATACAGACGCTTTTAATCAAACAAGAGCCCTTTCGATAAAAAGCCCAAGAAATTTATTGGTCGACCGCAAGCCAATCCAGTTCATACCTGACAGGAGCGGTGCTCTATTGTTTGACCAAGCATCAACCATACAAGGTTCAGCCTTGGCTTGCCAGGCTGATACCGGTGGGGCATTCTTTTGCCGATGTGGTGATAACTTTGATATTCCTTACGATGCTAACATCGACTCGCTCGTGTGGTGGGGGTATTACTGGCAAACTATGACAAATGTAATAACAGCCTGGAATATTGAATTCTATGAAGATAGCGGCGGCGGTTTGGGACCGAAACAAGATCCCGTGTATTTCGCACCAATAACCGTGTGGAATGAAATCGACCTAGGCGGCTGGTACAGGTATGAAGCAGTAATCCCACCATTCCCTGCAAATACCGGAGTTACATACTACCTCGTTGCTCAGCCTGTTCTGATATTCCCACCTCAGTGGGGTGTCAATGGTGACGTTCCTCCAAATGTCGGTGACGGAATCGAGATGTATTTCAAGAGTGCATACTTCGGATTCCCGCAGTGGGTTACCGCAACGACCGTCTTTGGAACACCATACGAATACGGATTCCAGATCTATGGTCCAGCAGCTGGTCCGAGCAGCTATCTCTGGGATTTCGAGACAGGCTGGCAGAGTTGGACGCATACCAACGGATTAGCATTCCCCCAAGGGTGGGATGTTCAGATATCTGGACTTCACAGTTCATATACCCCACCAGCAGCTGGTGACTCCTCAATGTGGATAGACTCTGATGATGCTGGTTCAGGTACTCATGTTGCGGATACTGCCTTATCACCTGTTGTTGTTCCACCAGTCGGTATGACATGGCTGAAATACGGTTATTATAATTACGGTGGCGGTGGAAGCTATCTTAACGAACTTCGTTCTGGCATCAAGTACTTTACCGGTGGTGTTTGGAATGTCGTAGAACTCGCG
>JAGMEZ010000657.1 GCA_023127905.1 Caldifarciminota bacterium | reverse complement strand
TGTCAGCAATTTCATATGCTCTGGGCGCAGTAGATGTTATTGCTGTTATTCCAACCAAATCAATTTTTTCGTCAAAATCTACTCCATCCAGGTTATCATTTATAATTCGAATCTCTGCATCTTCAGGGAATAAAGCCGCAACGGTTGCCAGGGTCAAACGGGCAAAATTAATTGCTTTTTCTCTCTTAGTCACATTAGGTACCGGAGATTTAGGGGAAATTAGCAATACACGCATTAATAGCTCCTATTTTATGATTTTTTGCCGGGTAAAACTCACCATCCGACTTCATTTCAGTAACACATATATAATATACATTTAAAAAATAGAAAGTCAAGGAAAATACACAGATTTTTTACACTTTACAACCGTAACGTTGCGATGATTCTTTTGGGATTTCCCAGCAGATCGAAAACTGTCTCTTTTCCATAAATCACTATATCTGCATTTGATACTGCACTGGATGCAGCACCTTCTTTATCAATCACACAAATCCCTATAACTGCTCTTTTAAGCATTAATGAGTCATTTGCACCGTTTCCAATTGCAATTGTCTGTTTCCCACCAAGTTGTTTTATAAAATCTTCCTTTTCTTCCGCTTCACCAGGTGATGAAATTTTATGTATCTTTATTCCTGTCTTCCCCATCTCTTTCTCAATTGTTCCATATGTATCGGCAGTGAGAAGAAATACTTCAGCCTTCTGCGAAAGCAGTACAAGCTTTTTCTTTATCATATAGTCAATTCTGCCATTCATAGCTACTGTTCCATTTACATCAAAGACTATGTTTTTTATCTTTATTAATCCCCTTCCGGGAATATCAAATTCAATCATTATTACCTCCATCTCCTGCTAAACGATCTGATATCGCTTGTGAAACAATATAATTCTCCTATGATTGAATGTCAAGGCAATTCTTTTTATTTATCCTTTCTATATCTTACCCTTTTAATTATTTATTTTTTTTATTTTACAATTTCATAGTTATTAATATTTTTTATTTGACAAATTTATTTATTTAATATAATCTTATTTGATATGGATATAGTGAGATGTTTGAAGACATTCTGTGCAGTTGTTGAAAGTGGTAGTTTTACCATCGCTGCTGACAAGAGATACTTAACGCAACCATCGGTAAGCACACACATTCGCGACCTTGAGAGTCATTACAAAACAATTCTACTTCATCGAAAAAGGGACCGGGTAACACCAACCGATACAGGCAAATTACTGTATGAATATGCAAAAGAGATCCTGAAACTCACTCGAAAAACCGAGGATGTAATTGACAATGTTACGAATCTCTTAAGAGGTGAAATAGAAATAGGAGCGAGCACTGTCCCTGGAACCTATATTCTTCCTCAAATATTGATGAAATTCAAAAA
>JAGMEZ010000656.1 GCA_023127905.1 Caldifarciminota bacterium | reverse complement strand
GATACTCATAAATCGATTGAAGATTCCCAAAATTTCTTAAAATCTGTGATACAAAGGTATGAAAAGAAAGAAGTAAGTGGATGGGGAGTTGTTCTTAAAGAAAATAAGAAATTTATTGGAACGTGTGGATACATATCGTGGCATATAGGATGTGCTCGTGCAGAGATAGGATATGCTTTGTCAAGAAAATACTGGGATAGGGGATTAATTACTGAGGCAGTAAAAGAAGTAATTAAGTTTGGGTTCGAGAAAATGAAGTTAAACAGGATAGAAGCGCGATGTATGATTGGAAATGTTGCTTCGGAAAAGGTTATGAAAAAAGTAGGGATGACATTCGAAGGTATTATGAGGGAGCAGATGTATGCAAAAGGAGTTTTCCGTGACTTAAAGATGTATTCGATACTTAGAAGAGAATATTAACAAATTTATTCAAAGAGGAGACAATTATGACAAAAGAAGAGACTGTCGATAAGGCGTTAGTATTAGTAAATAGATCTGAAATTGCAATGTTGGGATCTATTGATGATAATGGTTACTCGAATATCAGAGCAATGATAAAAATGGAAAATGAAGGTTTAAAGAAAATATGGTTTTCTACAAATACATCTTCTGAAAAAATACCACAACTCAAGGTGAATCCAAAGGCGTGTGTTTATTTCATTGATTTAGATAAATGGATGGGACTAATGTTGATTGGAACCATGGGAATACTCCAGGACTCTGAATCAAGACAACGATGCTGGAGAGAGGGATTTGAAAAGTATTATCCACAAGGGGTAGATGACCCTGACTACTCTGTTCTACGTTTCACAGCGCAGTGGGGGAAATATTATCATAGTTTAACTCATGTAACCTTTGAACTTTAGATTGGTTTGGGAATAACAAAACATTAGTGGTCTGACACCAGGTTACCCATGTTAGGAAATTATAGTTGACAACAGATTTTGTTTCCATTAAAATATAAAAAAGGAGGAATTGTGAAAAAATGTATTATGCTTATTGCCCTACTTGTTTTTTTTATTAGTAACATTTATGCTGGTTCTTTAAGAATCACTGCAAATCCGTGCCCGCGGTCATATTCATGTATGATTACTGATAGTATGAATTCAAGGGCAATTTTATTTAGTGGTGGCAATTATAGATTACCATGGGGACAATTTTTCAATGATGTATGGTCTTTGGATTTCAATATGGAGGTGTGGAAATTAATTACACCACCGGAGCCATTACCTTCCCCGCGTATTATGGGTTCTGTTGCTCACGACCAAGCTGGAAATAGGATGGTTTTGTTTGGTGGTGGTTTGGCAGGATATAACCCTCATTGTAATGATGTTTGGTCCCTTGATCTTACCATGGGTTCAGAAGAGTGGACCGAAATTACACCTTCTGGTACTCCACCATTGCCTCGGGGATCTGTGACTCCCATAATAGACCCAATAAATAATAGATTGATAATTTTTGGTGGGGAAGATGGTTCAGTAGCGAATAATGAAGTTTGGTCGCTTGACTTCAATACTTTAACGTGGACAGAACTCAATCCTTCAGGTACTCTACCAGCGACAAGATTTGCTTATTGTGCTGTACACGATCAAAATGCGCATCGAATGATTGTATTTGGGGGTTGTGATTACTGGCAGCCTATGATGAATGATATATGGGCTCTTGACTTAACCTATGGAAGTGAGAGTTGGCAGCAACTATATCCAGGGGGTAGTCAACCCAGCCCCAGATGTAGGCATTTCTGTACATGTGACTACTTGAACAATGACATGATTATTGGATTTGGTTATGACTATAAAGGTTATCTCATATATTATAATGATGTCTGGAAATTAGATCTGAATTCTTTAATGTGGGCGCAAATTCTTCCGGGTGGGGTCATTGAAGGAAGAAGAGGTTCCTGTGCTTCCTATAACCCAATTAATGAACAAGTTTTGATTTTTGGTGGTGATCAAAGTTACGATCGCTACTTCGGTGATACCTATGCCTTAAGTTTAGATAGTTTAGCGATAAAGGAAAAGCAGAAGAGTTCTGTATCAATTTCACCATATATTAAAATATTACCAAATCCATCTCAACTTCCTTGTAAATTAAATGTTTTTGTGCCATTCCCAGGTAATGTTGCTCTTCGGGTTTTTGATGCATCAGGAAGGTTTGTTAACACGCTCATTAAGGATCAAAGAAACTCTGGTAATTACATAATCAATTGGGATGGTAAGGACAATAGTGGGAAAAAGGTTTCAGCAGGCACATATTTTATTAATCTTGAGATTGATGGAATATCAGAAATTGAAAAGGTAGTATTAATAGAATAATTAAAAATACTTAGGGACCTGTCCCTTTTCGAAAATACTATATAATTGAAAAATCGAAAATCTCTAACGTGAGTTATGCAGATAAGTATTTAACTAAATATTCCCAATTAAAATAATCAAACTACTGGATAAAGCATAGGGATGACATTGGAGACATCGGGGTCGGGCTCCATTAGAAATCTAAAATTACTAACCACGATATGATTTAGAAATATCATACGTTGCATGCAGCGTGAATTGAAAACTGAAATTTATATATTAAACATAAGACATCAGATATAAGACAATAAACTTGAAAAGAGAGTTGATATTGTGGATTTCTGTACTACAGTAAGTTCACTTCAATCACTATGATTTACTAACAAATAACAATAAATAACAATTAATAACGATAAATACACCACAAATAATAGCTAATATATTTGTTTTTTAACTTTTTCTAGAACTTATTCTTTGATTGTCCCGTCATAACAACAAAGATTGTACTGATGTTTTATCCTTGATAACTGACTCTTTCTGTGTTATCTTCTAAGACAATATAGGATTAGGTCAAATCCTTTTTTCTTGTTCTAATCGTAGTGCTCTTCAAGAGGATTTAACTATTTT
>JAGMEZ010000655.1 GCA_023127905.1 Caldifarciminota bacterium | reverse complement strand
GAAAATGCGCGTTTCAGTAACTGCTTATCAGCAAGAATTTTTGGTATCTCTTCAATTACAATCTTCATCTCAATATTTTCAGGACGATTTTCAATCAATTCAGAAACTATATCCTTTAGTAAAAAGGATTCTTTCTCAAGTTTCTGAGGCTTGGCGAAGAAAAGAAATTCATTAACAACACGGTTGAGTGCATCCGATTCTTTTTTGACTTTTTCAAGGTACTCCTTTTTACCTCCTTCTTTCATTGCAAGTTTTGTAAACCCAATAATAGAACCAAGAGAGTTTTTGAATTCATGGGCAATACCTGCAGACATTTCTCCAAGGGATGCAAGGTGTTCTTTTAATGAAATCTCTTTCTCCATTCTCCTAACTTTCTTTTTCTCTTTTGCATACAATCTTTTCAGTTCACCTATAGTCTCATTAAACATTAAAACAATCTCTTCTACACTCGTAACATCTTTTTTCTTCAGTACTTTTGCAATTTTTCCCATTTTTTTAAAAGGGCTTAGGACAAACAAAATGAAATATCCACCGAGTATAAATGCAAGAAACGTACCTGAAAGTTTTATATACGATGTTATTCTTAAAAACCCGAGAAGAAAAGGTATATCTTCCTCTGGTGAAAAAAACACAACAAATAGTGAATCGCCAGTTTCTAATAAAAAACGGAACCAGTACGATGTAACAACAGAAGTTCCTCTGCGTTCTATTCTTAAATCTGCTACTCCCTCCATTTTCTTTAATTGAACCTTTTCAGGATATGGGGATGTATCAAATTTTAAATCCCCCTTACTGTCAAAGACTGTAACTCTTCTAAGGGAAGGATTCTCAACTAACTTACGAAGTCTCTGTTTTACTTCCTCTGGGGGACGTGTTAAAATTTTTTCAACTTCTTGTTGTAAGACACTAAATTCAGCCTTCCTTGAAAACAACCATTTATATTCCATTTTTCTTATATAAGAAAGTGACACAATCTCTGTAAATCCAAAAAATACAAGGAGTAGGAGAACGAAATAGACAACCTGTTTCTCATAAGAAATCCTGAAAAGTTCCCTCACATTTATTTTACTCGATATATCAAATTTCTTCGACTTTTCAGATTTCCTCATTTATTCATCATTCGGATTTTGGGCTTTGTATTAACCCGACTTATTCTACGTATTTCCTGTAAATACCTATGACAAAAGGATCTGTTTCATATGATTTCTTTTCCATGAGAAGCTTATCTATGTCACTATCGTGAAATAAACTGAGCGCTTTTACTGCCTGTGCACGTAAACATCTCTCTTCTTCATCAAGATACGGTAAAAGAGTCTTTTTAATCTCTAATCTAGAATTTCTCTGAATGATGGAATCCTGTTCTTGGGCTATTCTTCCGAGAGCAGAAATAATATGAAAAGAAATTCTCTTATTAATCATTCCATCAAGCGTATTTAATAGTGGCTTTACTGCGGAATCACCTAAAGCAACGATGCTGTTCTCACAGGCAAGCCGAACCGTAAAGAAGGGATCTGAAAGCAATTCGATCAACGCAGATATCGAACTCATATCCTCTATACTACCAAGTGCACGTGCCGATGTAATCCTTACCCTCTCCTTCTTATCATTCATGTAAGGAATAATAACACTTGTTGCTGAAGGGTTTTTAATCTGACCAAGTGCATTGATAATTTTATTTCGTAATTTCCAGTTTCGTTTCTCACTCAACGCTGTAATAAGAGGATTAACACTTTCTTCAGATTTTATCTTTCCAAGGAGCCAGATAGCATTTCCTCTTTTTCGCTTGCTTTCATCTTTGATTAGCTTTATAAGAAAAGGCTCAATAGAATCAGGATGAGCTTTTGCGAGTTCCTCCATTGCCCTGAGTTGGAGACCTGATTTTGTCTCCATTTTATTTCCAATTATATAATTAATTGCCTCCATTCCCATATATTTCAATCGCTCACGTGCATTTCTCACCCTATTTTTATTCTCAGCAACCTCCCATAAGGAAGCAGCTACAAAAACCTTATCAACAAGTGCTCCACCTTCCAGGGTATCCCTCTGTGCAAATTCTTCCTTTTCGGGTTTTATCCCACTCTCCACATCTATCCCAATACCATACTCTCCATCTGACCAGATTGATTCATCTTCTCCTGCTTTTAATTTTGGATATGTATCCCTCCCACCAATATCTATAAAAACACCAATCCCCCCAGAACTCCTTGAAGGCTTTACACTTCCCTGTCCCAACTTTTCAGTCGTCGCATACAAATCATTACCTTCACAGTCAATAAAAATACCACAGGAATTCATAAGAGCTACCCCCTGTCCCCCACTCGTCACATACGAATCATCACCTTTTCTGTCGATCAGAATACCAACTGCAAGATCATGTCCTTCCCCCTGCGACGGACCGTATCGGGAGAAATAATGGTCGTTTCCACCCTCATCGAGAAGAATTCCAACGGAAAGATGAATACCTGCTCCCTGTGAGTACTGACAAGCATTATAGTAGTCATTTCCTTCTCTATCAAGGAGCATCCCAAGAGAATACCAGTAACTTGTTCCCTGCGTATAGACCTCTGCGTTATAAAAATCGTTTCCTTTAGTGTCGTACAAGAATCCTATCCCACCACCAGCATCGGGTCTGAACCCCATTCCAAAACCCTGGGAAAATGAACGGTAATCATGAGGACGAAGAGGATGGTGAATATACCTGCTACCTGCTGCATAAATATCATCTCCACCTTTACTTAATAAAAGCCCATAGCCAAATATTGAACCGAAACCCTGAGTCCAGCTAAAACCCCTGAATAAATCATCACCTTTACAATCATAGAGAATTCCCGCGCCAACAAAACCCGCACCTTCACTGAAATATCCCGCTTCATAGAGGTCATTCCCTGCCATATCAATGACAATCCCCGTTCCAAAGAGCCCTGCACCAATAGAGTTGTGATAGCCACGGTAGACATCACTTCCTTTTAGATCAACAAGTATTCCACAACCAAAGACCCCACTTCCTGCATTACATACCTTTCGGGAAGAATAGATATCATCACCTGAGAGATCTATCAGAACTGAGAAGGGGTTGCTCAGTATTCCAATACCAGATGCATACCGCCCTGAATATTGGTCATCGCCTCCAAAATCTATAATCAATACATAATCATCATTGTAAATATTCCAGCCATATCCTCCTACACTAATCCTTCCCCATTCTGTAAATGTATCTAAAAGTACACCCTCTCCAATGTCTTTAACATCAATATTTCCAAGTATTGCAATAATCTCTTCAACGCCTTTTTGCACAATCAACGATGACATAAGAAGCGCAACTCTATCAATTTTTTTAATATAGCGAAGTAGAAGCGTATCAGATTCAAGTTTCCTCATATCACACGGCAGATTAAATTCCCTATAAAGTGTTCCTCGAAGACTGTCGGCTTCAAGCGAATCGTCCTCATCGCTCCAGATAACAGGGGCATTAACCAGTATCATCTCCTTCTCTTCCTCTGTAAGTGCTGAGTACGATTTTTTTAAGTATGGTTCTGCTGATTTGAAAGAAGATAGAACAACCGAGATTGCATTATTCAAATCCTCTGGTATCTTTCTCGAGTTAAATTTCACGCTCTCTTTTTTGAATTTCCCTTCTATACTTTTCATTTCAAAAGGGGCATCAATGAGATTGGATATATGAACAAGGAGTTTTGAGATACTATTACAATCAACTGAATCTAAGAAGGCTCCCTCCTGTTCCAGAAAATAAGGAACATCAAGTGGATTATCCATCAATCTTGTAACTACTTTCAACCTGAATGTATCATCTGTTACCCATTTCCTATCAAATTTTAGCTCATCAGGGGTCAGATTATAACTTTCTAAAACGTTCTTTAAAAACTCCATCTCCTTCTCTCCTATTCCTTCTGCAGTAACGGAAATAATGCTCGAAATAAGGAAAGTAAGAGTAAGAATTAAATTTGTGACTAATGTTTGTTTCATAATCTGATTCCTAATCTATATATTTACTATATCCTATTTTTAGCTATGTGTCAATAAAAATCAGCCAGAGATAGTTCTTTGCTATACGGAAGCGTTTGTTTTGTGTCTTCACCAAAATTTCTTGACAAACCCTTATTTTCCTGATATAATGTCAAAGAAAATTGAGGAGGTGAGATAAAGAAAATATCGAAAAAACACAAATGTTCTATTTTCTGGCATAAAAAATGCTTTTTAGTCAATTTAAATTATGTTTGCAAAGTGCGAAAAGTCTCTCAAAATGCAAATAATCTCATTAAAGTTATTTCTCAAAAAATCGTTAAGTCTCTATAAATTACAATCTTAAATATATCAGAAACGACGGCATAGAATATGCATGTATAAATTTATGTATTTAAACATATATAATGGAGATAACATGAAAAGAAGAGGATTTACATTAATTGAATTAATGATTATAATTGTCGTGATGGGTATTATTACAGCAATAGCAATTCCATCCTTTCGCGCAATGAATTCGCGGAGAGGTTTGAGTAATGGAAAGGCTCTGATAATGAATTCTGTCCTCCTTGTGAAATCCAATGTTGCCTCTGGTACAACCGGATGGCAGATTCTTTTTCAGGGAGGAACAAATAATTTATTCATAGGTCCGATTGGGAGTCCAGCAACAATAATTAAAACTCTCCCTAACAATTGTGATTTTTCAAACGCCGGTTTATCTGTTGCATTCGAGTTCTACAGAAACGGAAAAGCCGATAGCAACCCTGCAGGTAGCCTATCATTCTCAATCAAAAATAATCGGAATGAGAGTTTCTTGTTTACCCTCATTCCACAGATAGGAGAGGTGAAAGTAAATGTCAATTAAAAAAGATGGTTTCACTCTGGTAGAGGTCATAGTTGCAATTGTTATCTTTGCCTTTGGGGTTCTTTCAATGGCAGCTTTTTCTTCTCTCAATTATATGTACCTCAGGGTAAATCAATCAAGGGCAAAAATCCATGTCCTTACCGAATCAACAATTGAAGACATTCAAAACTGGGTCAGAGAACCACCAACAGCTAATGGACCGACCATATTTGATTCTCTATGGACTGACGTTGAAACTGGCTTAATTATCCCAAATGATACAATAAGGACATATATATCTTCATCAAATTTATTTGCTAAAGTCGTATTTGACAACACAGTCGGAATATCAGCATCAGCAACTGATGCAAAAATCCTTGTGCATATTATTGCAACAGGAACCTCCGGAGAAAGACAGACTACCGAAATAACGGATTTCTGTTTGGCAAATTATAAGGTGGGTGATTAAATGAAAAAAGGTCTTACGTTAATCGAAATGTTAGTTGCTATGGTTATTACCACAATAATACTTGGTCTTACCATAACCCAGTTTCTCATGCAGAGAGGACATATTGATATGCAGGAAAACCAGATAAAACTTGACAGGGATACACGTTTAACTTTAATGTTTGTAGCAGAGGAATTGCGGGAAATCGGGCTGGACCCTAAAAAAACTCATGCCTTCGGAATAAATAATGGCAATACTAACTCTATCATCTACAGCATGGACAGAAACCTTAACGGCATTGTAGAAGCAGCTGATAATGGATCTATTCTTCTCATCGCTGGCACACTCGTTTTTAATGGCAATAATGTTCTTTCCAATATTACAGCATTGCAATTAACGTATTGGTCTGACTCTGGTGTTGTAATCCCTGTTCCACCTATTATAAATGAAAACGATGGTACGGGTTACTTTACACCCGAGGTAGCCCTGATTGATGTAACACTATCTTCGGAAATTCGAAACCCACGCGGAAGGCTACTTGCTCAATCAAACCAAACTATCTCTGTTGTAAGAAAAAATAGGTAAATAATAAGGAGTTTATTATGAGAAAAGGAGTTGCTCTTATAACGGTTATATGGATACTGGCAATATTAACAGTTATAATCGGTATCCTGGCTTATCTTACGACAAGCGATATTGCCTTTACCTTTATTTTCAACAAACAAAGGCTTGCACTTGCGTCTTCAGAGTATGGAAAAAACGATGTCGTTTCTAAAATACCTCAATATGACCTTCTCGGCGCAATGGCTGCAAACGATGTGCTTTTCTTCAGTGATTCACTTTACGCTGCTTATAAATTCGATATCACATCGCAAAGGTCTTATCTTATTTCCCCGATGCCTTTTCCCCATGGAACATTACAATGGGGTACAGGTGGAAGGTGGCTTAAGGTCTTTGATTTTACTACAGGCGGAAGGTGCGTAACCGCACGCGGAAATGTCGAAAGGGTTGTAAACGTTGGTGCAGCTTATGAAAATCCGTTAACTGCCGCAGGCAGCGCAGGACACACGATGTATTAAGAAAGGAGTTAAAAATGTTACTGCTAATTTTTTCACTTATCTTTTGTACTACAACATCAACAGATATTGTTAATAACATATCAGCATCTGTATTTGCCTCTACATCCACTACCATTAAGATAACAAGAACTCATCTGAATCCTAATGAGGATGAAATCTATAAAGAATATATCTATAAGGAAAACGATAAGATCCGAATAGATGTAGACTTTGGAGA
>JAGMEZ010000654.1 GCA_023127905.1 Caldifarciminota bacterium | reverse complement strand
AGTTTGCTAATTCTCTTACCTTTGGTTTTGACGGGAATCTATATGCTGCCGGTCAACTATATGATACTATATCACACACGGATTTTGGTATTATTAGTCTTACGACCTCAGGTGTCGAGCGCTGGACATATCAATATGATTATAATAACAATACAGACTGTGCAAACGAAGTAATTTATGGAAGTGATGGCAATATTTATGCCACTGGGGCAGGTTGGGGTGGCAGTAGTAATGCTAATGATTTCGTTATTGTGAGTCTCAACTCTTCTGGAAATGAAAGATGGACATATACATACAATGGCTCTGCAGATCATAGTGATGATCATGGTCTTTCCATTGTTCAAGGCTCAGATGGTAATATCTATGTTGCCGGTTATAGTAAAGAGACGGGTTCTGGCTATGATTTTACTGTAATAAGTCTCACATCTTCAGGAAACGAACGCTGGGTCTATCACCATAATGTACCTGGAGATTCAGGAGGTGCAGCTTACTCAATTGTTTACGGCAATGACAATAATCTCTATATCGCTGGATACGATTATTCACCATTATTTGATTTTATCGTGATAAGTATTGATACGTCTGGACAAGAGCGCTGGGTTTATAGATATAATGGTCCTGGTAATGGTTATGACATGGCTAATTATATTATCTACGGGGATGATGGAAATCTATATGTAGCTGGACATACAGAGGGTGTTGGAACCAGTTTAGATTTTACAGTAATAAGTCTGAACACGTCTGGTGCTGAGCGCTGGGTATATCAGTATAATGGACCATGGAATGTTGCAGATTTTGCAGAAGATCTTGTTTATGGTGATGATGGTAATATATATGCAACGGGAGGAAGTTATGATAGTGGTCCTGCAAATGAGGTTAAAGATTTTATTGTAGCGTGTATTGATACTGCTGGTGTTGAGAAGTGGGTTTACCTTTATAATGGTCCGGCAGGTGGCCCAGACTTTGCATACCAATTGGATTACGGAACTGATGGAAATCTCTATATAGCAGGTATGACAACGGGCATTGATACTGAGTGGGATTTTACAATCTTGAGTCTTGATCCTTATCTCGGTATTAAAGAAGGTGAGAGCACTGAAATCATTAACACTTTTGATTTATATCTCTCCTCTATCCAGAGTAGTAAGTGTATCAATTTTTCTCTATCCCTACCTAGTCAAAGTGAGGTTAGTTTCCATCTCTTTAATGTTATTGGTCAGGTGATACACATAAAGGAAATTGTTGCACCGAGAGGCAAATCTGAATATAACCTTCCTCTATCATTACCTTCTGGAATTTATTTCTTACAAATAAAAATGAGAGATGAAATAAAAAGGGAAAAGATATGTATTGTGAAATAAACTTAAAGCACAATCGACATATTTAGGACTGAACACTACACTCGTTCGATGTATTCTCCAGTTCGGGTGTCTATTTTTATCACGTCACCAACATTTATAAATAGCGGGACGTTTACCTTGAGTCCTGTTTCTGTTGTTGCAGGTTTTGTACCTGCTGATACAGTATTCCCCTTGTGACCGGGTTCTGTTTCAGTTATAGTGAGTTCTATAAACATAGGAGGTTCGATACCTATAGGTTTTCCTTCTGTGAAAAGACAGGTTACATCAAGACCTTCATTCAAATAGTTAGTTATTCCGGTAAGTATGTCCCTGTGGATAGGAACCTGTTCATATGTATTCTTGTCCATAAAATAAAAGTGATCCCCGTCATTGTAAAGATATTGAAAAGGGCGTCTTTCTATTCTCACAATGTCTATGGATGCTCCTCCCCTGAGTGTGTCTTCAAGTACCTGCCCTGTCTCAGCATTTTTTAGTTTTAATCTGATAAAAGCTCCACCTTTTCCAGGCTTAACATGAAT
>JAGMEZ010000653.1 GCA_023127905.1 Caldifarciminota bacterium | reverse complement strand
TTTTTAACCTCCTCCTCGATTCTTTTAATTAGAACCTTGCGATTTATAGGTCTAATTTTCATGTGTACTTCCTCCTTTCTTACAACTGATTTTAGATTTCTAATAAAATTAGAAATCTAAAAGTTTAAAGTGTTTCATAATATAATCAAAAAAATGGAATTTGTCAAGACCTTTTTTAAAGATTTTTGCTCCTTTAGATAGAAAATATCTGAATGGTGTAAACAGATTTATTTCACAATTATTCAGATATTTTGAAACTGAGAATTGGGGATACTATTGTATGTTAATTGTTAGCCAAGTTCTTTCTTCCATCTTCACTCATGTATCACCATTTTTTCACCTTCAAGATATATGGTGGGCGGAACCAGACTTGAACTGGCGACTTCCTGCTTGTAAGGCAGGCACTCTCACCAACTGAGCTATCCGCCCATTCCGATTATCATAATAAAATTTTATCATAAAGTCAAGCCTTTTTTACTTGACTTTGACGTGTTTTTATTATAAAGAAACTGTATGAACTACTATATGGTAACCAATGATATTATACAGAAATTCAAGAACTTACTTGGTGATAAATTTGTACTAACGGAAAAGAATGACCTTATTCCATATTCAAAAGACGAAACATCTGATGCTCAGGCTTTTCCTGATGCCGTCTTAAAACCTGAAAACGCACAACAGATATCCCAGATTATTCGAATTGCAAACGAATACTTAATTCCCGTAACTCCACGAGGTCTTGGAACAGGTGTAAGCGGTGGCGCATTACCTATAAAAGGCGGCATTGTTCTCAGCCTTGAACGTTTTACCAGAATTATCGATATAGACAAAGGGAATATGGTCACTGTTGTTGAGCCAGGGGTAATCACCGGAAAACTCTCAGAAGCAGTAGAAAAGCAGGGATTATTCTACCCCCCTGATCCGGCAAGCCTCGACAGTTGCAGTATTGGTGGAAATATTGCAGAGAGTGCAGGAGGACCAAGGGCTGTTAAGTATGGAACAACAAAGGATTATGTGAGGGGATTGGAAATTGTGCTTCCAACAGGTGAAATGATAACACTCGGTGGCAGGATTCATAAAGATGTTACTGGATACAATATTATAGGAATAATTATTGGCTCTGAGGGAACCCTTGCCATTGTCACCAAAATTATTCTAAAACTCTTACCCCTTCCTAAATTCAGGGTAGACCTTCTTATCCCCTTTCAGGATTTCAGAAATGCAAGCTCAGCAATAAATAAGATTTTTGAGACATCTATTATCCCTGTGAATATTGAATTTATTGAAAAAAAGGCTATAAATGCCCTGAAATTATACCTTGAAGAAGATTTTCCATTTTCCGAAGCAGGTGCACACCTTTTAGTAGGCATCGATGGAAATACGAAAGAGAACATTGAAAAGGAATATGAAACCATTGGCGAAGTTTGCCTTAACGCTGGAGCCATTGATGTCTTTGTTGCTGATACACCTCAAACAAAAGAAAGATTATGGAAAGCGAGAAGGTCCCTGCATGATGCTTTAGAAAAGAAAAGCCGTATAATGGAACGTGAGGATGTTGTTGTGCCTGTCACAAATATACCAGATCTACTCGATTTTATTCACAGACTCTCTGAAGAAACAGGGCTTGAAATCGTCCCGTTCGGGCATGCAGGAGATGGAAATGTTCATGTAAACATCCTGAAAATGGATACGCCTGAAAGCGAATGGAAAAGGAAAAGTAACGAAGCAGTTGAAAAACTCCTCAAAGAAGTTATTCGCCTGGGAGGAACACTTTCGGGTGAACATGGTATTGGCATAGTAAAAAAGAAATTCATTCCACTTTCAATGAGCAAAGCTGAGATAGACCTCGCTAAAAGAATAAAACAAGCTTTTGACCCAAACAATATCCTAAATCCTGGAAAAATTTTTCAATAACCACACTTTGAATAATATTGACATTCATCGAAATATATGATA
>JAGMEZ010000652.1 GCA_023127905.1 Caldifarciminota bacterium | reverse complement strand
ATTAGAAAGTCGAAGCATGAATCATTGATTTCTACGTTTCAGGTTTTTCTTGTTTTCTCTGCTCTTCCATACCTGTTATTTGCTTATCCAAATGATGAGTGGAGGGGAAAGATAGATAGTCCTTGGAGGTATTTGGGGTGTGTTAATTTTTTATTTTGGCGTTATTCTCCCTGAAATAATTGGGTTTTTTGGATTCGTGTTTCTTAAGAAGAAAACTAAAATACTTGGTGCCATTATTATGACAATTGCAGTTTTTGTAGCAATTGAAATCCTTCCTATAAGAAGGTCTTTCTTATTTGATAATTATATGACAGTGATGTATCCTTCCGTGAAACTAAAACCGTTTGGTAAACTTGATAGAGAATTTGAATTCAAAAGATCATTAAAAACAATTGAGGATCTTGCTGTAAAGTCGAATAGTTATCCAAATGAAAGTCTGGTAACTATTACTATGTATATGCCAGATTTAGAAAAATATCCAAATATTTTGGGATTGAATACCAATCGAACGGATTGGAAAGATATTGTTTCTCAATTTGAAAAGAAAATGTTTAGACTGAATGTAAAGTTAGATAGTGATGGAGATGGTCTTGGTGATTTCAGAGAAGCTGAGTTACTCAGTGATGCTTATAATAAAGATACAGATGGTGATGGTATTAATGATAGAGAGGACTCGGACCCATTAAATCCATATAAAGAGTCTGATTTTGGTGAAATAAAAGCCGCAGTACTTGGATTTTATGTTGATTCATTCCCATTCTATTTAATCGAGAACAATTTTCATGATGGAAGGGGTGAATTCGGGAATTTTGATGAGCATGTAATAACTTTGAATTATAAACAATTAAGATTATGGGATGATATTTTTGGCAAGCAGAATATTTCAGGGTATTATCCAATTTACACAGGACCTGGTGGCTCAGGCCTTCCTTACATTGCTTTCTTAAAATATTCCTTTGATATTTTCAGAAAAATTAATATTGTTCTGGTTAGACTGTATTACAGCGGAATAGAATGCGATGGTGTCCTGTATCTGTTGATCAAGTGGAGAGGTGAGTGGCGAGTCTTGGGTGGACGAGTGTTATGGACTTGATAACTGCAGTAAGAAG
>JAGMEZ010000651.1 GCA_023127905.1 Caldifarciminota bacterium | reverse complement strand
GAATAAATAAATAGTGGGTTTATATCATGACCAAGGTGTCTTAGTGTTCTTTTCACAGAAAGGAATGCAAGTTGATTTGCTCTCCCAATAGCAAAATTCTTGAACGAATATCTTCTTATCATCTCTTAAATTTCTTTCTAAGGTCCGAGAGAACAGCTTTACCTACAACCCTTAGTGTGTCAATAATACCATTTCCTTTAAGAGCCGAAGTAGCAACATCGGGAAGGTTCATAGTGTTCAGGTCATTTCTGAGCTCTTCTATATCCATTATTTCAATCAGGTCTCTCTTATTGTATTGAATAATAAGTGGTATTAAATTAATATCAAAACCATTAGCTTTAAGATTTTCTTTCAGATTCATAAAACTGAGAATATTATCCTCCTTGCGCCACGTCTGAGAATCAGCAACAAAAACAATACCATCTGTAGCCTGCAACACAAGTCTCCTTGTTGCGTTATAGTAAACCTGTCCTGGAACTGTATAAAGCTGAATGCTTGTTGAAAAACCAAAAACATCACCAAGATCAAGAGGTAGAAAATCGAAGAAGAGTGTTCTGTCTTGATTTGTTGCAAGAGAAATCATCTTTCCTTTTCTGTCCTCAGGAATTCGACTATAAAGATACTGTAGGTTGGTAGTCTTTCCAGACATACCAGGTCCATAGTAAACTATCTTACAAGCTATTTCTCTCGTTGCATACTTAATTAATGCCATCTTGGTTATGATATCTCATCGATGAAACCTGTGTGAATGTTCCCATCCATAAAATCTTGATTTTCAAGTAACTTCAGATGGAATGGAATAGTTGTCTTTATCCCTTCAATTACAAATTCTCTTAATGACCTTTGAAGCCTTGATATTGCCTCCTCTCTGCTATTACCATAGGCAATCAACTTTGCAATAAGTGAGTCATAGTATCTTGGAATAGAGTAGCCAGAATAAATATGTGTATCAACACGTATTCCAGGACCACCTGGTATATGGAAGCCTTCGATTCTCCCAATAGATGGCATAAAATTTTTCTCGGGATCCTCTGAATTTATTCGTGCCTCTATTGCACATCCTCTAATCGATATATCTTTCTGAGAAAAAGATAATTTCTCTCCTGAAGCAATCCGTATTTGCTCCTTTACCAGATCTTTTCCTGTTACAAACTCAGTTACCGGGTGTTCAACTTGAATCCTTGTATTCATTTCCATGAAATAAAAAGACCCATTTTGATCCATTATAAACTCGACGGTTCCGGCACTCCTGTATCCAACTTTTTTCATTCCCTTTACAGAAAGTTTACCCATCTTTTCTCTTGTTCTTTTATCAACTACTGTTGAAGGACTCTCTTCAACTAATTTCTGATGTCTCCTCTGTATTGAACACTCTCTTTCTCCAAGGTGAACAGTATTACCATAATCATCTGCTAAAATTTGAAATTCAATATGCCGTGGATTTTTAACAAATTTTTCAATATAAAGAGTCCCTTTCCCAAATGCCATTTCTGATTCCTTCCGTGCAATCTTAAAAGCATTTCTAAAATCACCCTCATTTGTAACAACTCTCATTCCCTTACCACCACCACCAAAGGCAGCCTTTATAATTACAGGGAAACCAATACTTTTAGCAATTTCCAATCCCTGACTTACCTGGAAGACAGGATCATTACTACCAGGAACTACAGGAATTCCCGCTTTTTCCATTTCCCGTTTTGCATAAATTTTATCACCCATCTTTCGAATAATCTCAAAAGGGGGTCCTATAAATTTTATTCCGTTGGATTCGCACATTTCGGCGAATTGGGGATTTTCAGCAAGGAAACCATACCCTGGATGAATTGCCTCACAATTTGTAACTAAGCAGGCACTTATAATCTCTTTTGTACTGAGGTAACTATTCTGGCTCTCTGGTGGACCAATACAGACAGATTGGTCGGAGAAACGAACGTGAAGTGAATCTACATCTGCTTCTGAATAGACAGAAACAGTCTCTACTCCGAGTTCCTGACATGCTCTTATTATCCTTAAAGCAATTTCCCCCCTGTTTGCAATAAGAACTCTTTTGAACATTCAAACTACCCTCGCCCTTCAAAGTCTGTCCAACCAGCTTCTGAACTCCCTTTTATTCCCCGCAATTTAAGGTTAAATTCATCAGGATTAGTTACATTTGCCATCGCATCTTCGTAACTAATAACTCCTTCACTATATAGTTTCATAATGGACTGATCAAAAGTCTGCATAGAATACTGTGAGCCTTCCTCAATTGCAGTTGGTATCAAAAGAGTCTTAACAGGATCAAGAATATACTCCTTTATCGTAGGTGTAACAATCATTATTTCAACAGCAGGAACCCTACCCTTTCCATCCGCACGTGCAAGAAGTCTTAAAGAGACAACTCCTATAAGTGTTGCGGAGAGAAGTACCCTTACATGTTGTTGTTGATGTGGTGGATAGAACGAAATAATTCTGTTTATAGTCTCACTTGCATTCAATGTATGAAGTGTACTCAACACAAGGTGACCTGTATCTGCAGCTTTCAATGCAACATCCATTGTATCCTTATCTCTTATTTCACCAATGAGGATAATATCCGGATCTTGACGCATAACATGCTTTAAAGCATTTGCAAAACTGTGTGTATCCATGCCGTGCTCTCTCTGGCTGATAACACTCTTTTTATCCCTGAATAAGAATTCTATAGGGTCTTCAATAGTAATGACGTTCCTACTTATATTCTCATTTATATGTTCAATCATTGCAGCAAGAGTTGTAGACTTCCCGCTACCCGTGGTTCCTGTACAGAGTATTAACCCTCTGTGCTTCAGAGAAAGATCCTTAAGAACCTGAGGAACATTCAGTTCATCAATTCTTTTTATCGAAGGGGGGATTGTTCTCATTGCAATTGCTACACTTCCCCTCTGCATATATACATTTACCCTGAAACGGGCAAGTCCTGAAACACCAATTGCAAAGTCAAGTTCTTTCGTGCGTATAAATTCTTCTTGTTGATCCTTTGTCATAATTTGTTGCGCAGTTTTTCTCAATTCTTCCGGGCTTAAAGGCTCTTCCTTAAGAACAACTAATTTTCCATCAATTCTCAAGACAGGAGGAGAACCAGCCTTCAGATGGAGGTCACTTGCCTCCTCTCTAACCATTCTTTCTAAAAGGCTTTTCAGATTCATAATATATTCCTCATTCAGGTTTTACTAAAAAAAGTTCTTGATTAAATTCTACAGGATCTTCATTTTTGACAAGAATATCTACAATCGTTCCCCGTACATCAGATTCTATTTCATTCATTATCTTCATTGCTTCTACAAGACAAACAATCTGCCCTTCAGTAACGCGATCTCCAATCTCAACATAGGGGGGTGCATCAGGAGCAGGTGCTCTATAAAATGTACCTACCATTGGAGCCTTAATTGCAATGTGCTCTTCCCTTTCAATCTTTTTTTCAGGTAGTTTATCTTCAACAAATTCTTTTATTGGTTTCTCAGTTATTCTGGTTACCTCTCGTAAACCTTTCGAATTCTTCCTAATGCGTACGGATGTTCCAAATCTTCTTACTTCAATTTCTTCAACATCCATTTCTTCAGCAAGTGCAATTAACTCCTTAATGAATGCAATATTCATATAAACCCTCGCTAAAATAGCTTTATTAAACTCATAATATCAATCCTGTTCTTATTGAAATACAGGATATTTAATATTTGAAATATTACAATAATACATATTAAAAGTCAAGGAAAAAGTGATTGATTTATTTTCTCTTGACAATTAGCCCATTTTCAAGTATAAAATTATTACATATATAGCTATTGTATCATTTAATTAAAATGGAAAAAATAATAATAGATGAGAAAATTTCCGAAGAAAATCTAAATAAGATTTTTCCGCTACTAAATAAACATACAAGCTCTATCTTGAAAGAAAATTCTGAACTCCTTTCAATGTTAAAGAGGAGAGAAACTGTTCTTCGAACCCTTACAACAGGAGGTTATTCAATATCAGAGAATCTTGATGAAATGCGCAAGGAAACCCATAACCTATTTGCATCAATACAGATAATTAGTGAAGCATCAGAAGTAGCCCTCTCTGCATTAGAAGAACAGAAAGAGGATTGGGAAAAGAGATATTCTAATCTTGATAAGGCAACAAAAGGTTTCAGTGAAATAATTGAAACCATTTCGAAATCAATTAACAGTTTGAGGGAACTTGGGGAGAGAATAAGTAAGATAGAGATTACAATGGAAAAAATACAAAATGTCTCTCATTTAACCAGAGGTGTTTCAAGGAATGCAGGGATTAAAGCTTATCACGCAGGAGAAAAGGGAAAAGGTTTTGATGTAATAGCTCGGGAGCTTTCTCAGTTAACAAAAGAATCTTTGGGGATTACCGGAAAGGTTCCAGAAGTGATAAGGAGATTCCAAACACAGACAAAGGAAGCAGTAAATTTCATAACAGAGCTTACACATAACATTGAACGGGTAAAGAAAAATGCAGAAGATATGAAACAAAATCTCAAATCAAGTGAACAATCCCTGAGCGATTTCATGGATGCTTCAAACATAATCCATAATTCCGTTGATAAACAGATTGGAATAAAAGAGAAGTTAGGAAGAGAGGAAGAAGCTATCTCAACATTTACAACACAATCATTAATTGAAACTGGAAGTATTACAAATCTTGAGCAAAGTCAAAGTTCTCTATCGCTCCTTACAAACAAATTTGTAGAAAACTTGTCTGTTATCATAAAATCTTTAGCGAAGAAAGGAACCAGTTCTTTTGATGATAACATAAGAAAAATTGTATTAAATAATAATAGACTGAAAGAATATATTCTGAGAGTATCTTTTTTAACGTCACAGATAAAAGAAACCTCCTTCGAGGCAAAAAGGCACTTTGAATCACAGAAGGAAACAGTATCAACGATCCTTGCGGTAATAAGCGAAAATAAGAAAATTAAGCAAGAAATCCTACATAAAACCAATTCATTAATGGATATCTTGAAAGAGGTTATGAAAATATTCTTAGAAACAAACAATCTATCAGAGAAAACTCTATCGATAATCAGTGAAATGTCTGAATTAGTAGAAAGAGCTGATAGTTATTTTTCTTCACTTGGGCAAGAAATTGAGTGGGTAGTTGAAATACTAAAAAAACTGAAATTATTCTCTAAGAGAAGTAATCTCCTTTCACTGTACGCATCGATCGAAGCTGCAAGAGCCTTTGAATTTAAGAAAGATCTTGATGTGATTGTAAACCAGATAAAGGATTTATCAAAACAATCTACCGAATCATTAAAGACAATAGAGGAATCCGTCAATAAAGCAAAATTTTCACTTAAAAATGTTCACTCAAATATGCTGGATACATCATCAAAACTAACAAAAACCAAAGATGATTTTAAACCAATGTTAAACAGTTTCCAAGAACTTAACACATCAACACTGAAGCTCGATGAACTTGTAAAAGAGATGTTAAAGACCCTCCAGCATCAAACAATTCTTGAAGAAAAACTTGTTTCTTTAGAAAATATTCTTTCTTCAAGAATTGACGAAAATATCCGTGTAAATAAAGAATTGAAGGAGGAAACAGAAAAAACTGGCTCAGTTGTTACAAAACTCCTTAGTGACCTTGGAGAAATCGAAAAAGATCTAATACCTTTTTTACCATCTATTAAGAAGATACAAAAAACAGTATTAAAATTAAGATTAAATGGTGACATTATAGATATTGATCCATCAAGAACAACTGATTCAACATCCAAAAGAGTTAATGTAACTATTTTTAAGGGGCTTGTCGAACAGGGAATGGATGCAAATGTCATTCCAGCGATTGCAAAAAGATGGAGGCTCTCTGAGGATGGTCTCCAGTGGGAATTCACACTACGAGATGATATTCATTTCCACAACGGGGATTTACTCACTGCAAATGATGTGAAGTCAACAATAAAACACCTTCTTCTTGGACCCTATAGATATATGTTCGATATGATTAAAGGGGTAAATGACTTTATTAGAAATAAGACAAGAGAAATTGAGGGTATAACAACTACTGGCAATTATAATATAAAAATTGAATTAAATCATCCCCATATCCCATTCTTGAGAAATCTTGGAGTTTCCTGTGGTGGAATATCAAAGCAAACAAAGAATGGGCTTATTGGCTGCGGTCCATATAAATTAAAGACATGGGATAAGGGTAAAAGGGTTATTGTTGAATCATTTGATGATTATTTTGGGAAAAAACCTTTTTATGATGAGATTCACTTCATCGTCTGTCATGACGAGAAAGAATCAACTCATAGATTTTTTGAAGGGGAATTTGATATATTAGATATTCCCAGCACAATCGACAGGGAAAAATTTCTTCAGAAGAATGAAATAGATGAAATTAATATTGAATCTTTATACATCTATGATATTTATTATATAGGTATTAATTTAAAATTTTCAAATCCCTTCCAAAACAAGATGGTAAGACAAGCACTAAATTACGCAATTGACAGAAATGAATATATAGAAGAAATTGCAAAAAATAGAGGTGTACCTGCAAAGGGCATCTTTCCGCCTAATTTTCCTACATTTAATAACGCGCTTGTTGGATACGAATACAACCCTGATAAAGCAAAAGTATTATTAAAGAACGCTGGATTTCCCGATGGTTTACCCGGGGAATACGAATTCGATGTAAGAGATTCTTCAGTTGCTATACATGGTGCAGAAATTATTCAAAAACACTTACAGGAAATTGGCGTCAAAGTGAAATTGAATATGCTCTCCTGGGAAAAGTTGCTTAATAAAGTTCACAGGGGTAAATCACTTATTTTCTCTCTTGGTTGGGCAAATGATAACGGAGATCCTGACAGTTTCCTATATCCGCTATTTCACTCAAAAAACTGGGGAGGTCCGGGAAACACATCTTTTTATAAAAATAAAACGGTTGACAGACTCCTTGATCAAGCAGCAATGCTAATAGACCATTACAAAAGGCAAACAATCTATCAACAGATAGAAAAAATTATCGTTGATGATGCCCCGTGGATTTTTCTATATCATTCAAAATATTCCGTTGCATTACAATCTTACATAAGAGGTTACTCAAAAAATCCATTAGCAACAGAAAGATTGGAAGATGTCTGGAGATACTAAAACCTAACGCTTC
>JAGMEZ010000650.1 GCA_023127905.1 Caldifarciminota bacterium | reverse complement strand
ACAAGCCCCAACGCTACAAAATACTGACCTCTTGATTTGGTTTCGGGAAATTCTTTCCAGAAGCACCAATTTTCCTGATTTCGGACTTTCCTTTTTCTTAATATTCCCCTTGCTTTTAGTGTTTTAATTACTCATTTACAAAATTACTTAATTACTGTATGTGCAAATTACTCAATTACCAAATTACTTAATTACTATATGTGCATCTACCGCGTGTTGTACTTTCAATCATATCATGTATATTCCTAATACTTTACCTCCTTTAGAAAAAGTCCCTGGGGTGGTGCTGTTGAGCCTGCTTTTCTTCTGTCCTTTGAAAGGAGAATTTTCTCTATGTCTTGCACTTCCAATTTTCCCCTTCCTAATTGTACGAATGTTCCAATAATTGTTCTTACACATTTATGAAGGAATCTATCTGCCTCAATTTCAAAAATAATTTCAGAGTTAGTTTCCCGGAAGTTACATTTGCTTACATGCATACACATATTTTCCTTTTTTGATTTTGCAATGGCAAATGATGTAAAGTCTTTTTTCCCAAGAAGTAATTCACATCCTTTGTTCATACGTAAAATGTCAAGTGGGTATTCACAATACCAGAAAAAGTGTCTATTAAAGACAGAAAACCCCTTTGAAATTCTATACATATAAATCCGGGAAGTAGCATCAAATCGTGAGTGAAATGAGGATTTAACTTCTATTGTTTCTTTTATATAAATGTCTTCTGGTAATTGTGCATTTATTGCTTGTTTAACAGTTTCTTCATCATAATCGCTCGCAGTAGTAAAATTTCCTACCTGATTAAGGGCATGTACACCGGCGTCAGTTCTACCAGCTGCGATAACGCTCGTTTTAACACCAAGAAATTTTTCGATCGCAGATTCTAAAATGGACTGGATAGTTTTTTTACCAGGTTGAACCTGCCAACCTGAGTAGTTAGTACCGTCGTATTCAATTAATATCTTAATGTTTCGCAAAGATGGATACCTCCTGTGAAGATGAGTAAAATTGCAATTATTGCAAAGTCTATTCTTTTTAATCTCATTGCGATAAAACTTGTTCTTTTCTTTCCTGGGTGATACCATCGGGCTTCAAGCGCAAGGGCAAGTTCATTTGCTCTCCTTATCGAAAGGATAATTATAGGAAGAATTACTGAGGAGATATGTTTAATCCTTTTAATAATATTAACATTGAAGTTGAGACCCCGTGCCCTCTGGGCCATTAAAATTCTTGTGGATTGTTCCAAAAGGGTGGGGATGAACCGAATAGCAATATGAATGATGATGAAGAGGTCATCTACGGGAAAACGTAGCCGTCGTAGTGGGGAAAACAACCTTGAAAGTCCATCTGTAAGGTCCATTGGGTTCGTAGTAAGAGAAAAAATATAACTGAAAATGATAATTAAAAAAAGCCTTAGTGAGAAGAAAAGTCCTTTTTGTATCCCTTCAATTGTTACAAATATTTTATAATAGTGAAGGATTACCCTTCCAGGTGTTAGAAGAGAATGAAAAATAATCGTCATAATAAAGAGAAAGATAAAAAAGCGAAATGGTTTTAAGATGAATTTTAGATGAATTTTGTTAGAAAAAATGGTAATGAAAGTAATGATAAGCCAAATAAGATAGTATTCAATGTGTTTCAAAAGAAGAAGTGAAATAAATACAATCAGGAGTGAAATGAATTTAATTCTGGGATCTAATCTGAAGATGAATGTTTTTCCTTTAAGATTACTTGAGAAAAAATCTATCATACGATCCCGAGTCTCATAAGGTCGTGAAGATGGATAATTCCAATTGGATGTTTAGAAGAATTAACAACAGGGATGGACGTAATTCCGTATGTCTCCATAATTTTTACAGCTTTTATTGCCAGCTCATCTTTTTTAATTGTTCGAGGTCTTCGAGTCATTATATTTTCAGCGTTCAATTTAAAAATATCACTTCGTTTTTCAAGTAATCTTCTCAGGTCACCATCTGTTATTACACCCCGGATTCTTTTTTTTGAGTCAATAACGGTTGTTATTCCTCTTTTTGATGTCATCTCAAGAATCGTATCTTTCATATTTGCCTTTAATGAAACCTTTGGAATATAATTTCCTGTAAGCATTACATCTTCAACTTTTGTAAGGAGTTTTTTTCCAATGTTTCCACCCGGATGAAACAGAGCGAAATCTTTTGGTTTGAGGTTTTTTAAATGAAAAAGACACAAGGCAAGTGCATCACCAAGCGCAAGTGTTACAACAGTACTTGATGTTGGAACAAGGTTGTATGGACAAGCTTCTTCATTAACTGATATGTCAAGAACAACATCGCTTTGTTTTGCAAGAGAGGAAAGAGGATTCCCAGTAAAGGCTATGATAAAGACACCTATTCTTTTTAAGGATGGAATTAACCTGAATAATTCTTCAGTTTCTCCACTTTTTGAAATAGCAATTACTACATCATTCTTTGTAACAAATCCGACATCACCATGAATTCCTTCTGTTGGATGAAGATGGAATGCAGGGGTTCCTGTACTTGAAAGGGTTGCTGCTATTTTTCTTCCAATAATCCCTGATTTTCCTATGCCCGAAACAATGACTTTTCCTTTGCAGTTAAAGATTGCATCAACTGCCTTAACGAAATTATCTCCTATTTTCTTTTGTAAAGCAAAGAGTTCGTCTGCTTCCTTTTTTACGATCTCTTTTGCCTTTTTGATTATAACCTGTTTGTTTCTCATTACTTTTTTATGAGATTGTTATATTTATCCTTTGATTTTAGTACCATATTAATAACTTCTCTTACAGCACCTTTTCCACCTGGTTTTTTTGTTACGTATTTTGCAATCTCTTTAACTTCATCAATTGCATCAGCAACTGCAACAGGATACCCTACATTTTTCATAACCGGAATGTCAATAAGGTCATCGCCAATATAGAGGACTTCTTCGCTTTTTAATTGATATCTTTTCATAATCTTTTGCAGACAGTCCCATTTATCATCAACTCCCTGATGAACCTCGATCACTCCGAGGTCTTTTGCTCTCTTTACAAGTGCTTCTGAAATCCTTGCGGTAATAAAGGCAATTTCAATTCTTGCTCTACTGGCAAGTGTAATTCCCTGTCCATCCCTTACATAAAAGACCTTTATTTCAATGTCTCCAGCTCCATATATTATACTTCCATCGGTTAGTACCCCATCGACATCCATTGCTATTAACTTAATATTTTTCATCAAATCTCCTTAAGATTCAGGGTTATGGATGACTGAATGAATGTTTTTAAGAATGCAAAGTAAATTACTCAGCCTATTAAGAGGTAGCATACTTGAAGCATCACAGAGTGCCTTTTTGGGTTCAGGATGAGTTTCAATGAAAAGACCATCTGCACCTGCTGCAATACCTGCCCTGGCAAGTGGGAAGATAAATCGTGGTTCACCTCCTCCTGATTGTTTTGATGGTATCCCGTAAATTCTTATCGAATGGGTTACATCAAAAACAACAGGGTATCCTAATGTATGCATTATATCAAAGGATCTCATATCGACAATAAGTCTACGATAGCCAAAAGTAGTTCCCCTTTCAGTGAGAATTATATTTTTGTTCCCCACATATTCGAGTTTTTTGACTGCACTCTTAATATCCTCTGGTGCAATGAATTGTCCCTTTTTTACATTTACTGCCTTTGCATTTTTTCCTACTTCAAGAGTTAGACTCGTTTGTTGAGAGAGAAATGCAGGGATTTGTAATACATCGAGCACCTCTGACGCAGGCTTTACTTCTTCTATACTATGGACGTCCGAAAGTATGGGAATATCAAACTCATCCCGCACCTTATTTAGTATTTTTAGTCCCTGGTCGAGTCCTGGACCTTGATATGAAGTGGCTTTTCCTCTATTATCTTTTTTATAGGACGACTTGAATATAAATGGAATTTTTAATTTAACTGAGATATTTTTAATTGCAGATGCAGTTTTCATTACTATCTTTTCATTTTCAATCACACATGGGCCCGATATTATAAAAAAGGGGTTTCTCTTACCCCCTACCTTAAAATTATGTATTTTGATTTCTTTTATCATTTTTTCTCTTTCTTTTTTCTTTTAGTACAGGCCTCAACTAATCCAAGAAAAAGTGGTGCGGGATCCTCAAGAATTTGTATTCAAACATATTCTCCAATTTTTAGAGTACCCTATCACCAAATTATATCTTTGTCAACTTATTTTTACCCTGTGTTAAATTGAGGGAATGAACTACAGAGAACACAGGGAACTGAAGAGAATAAAAGATATATATGTAACAGGGAATTTAAGAGAATAGAAGAGATCAAACATAAAAAGAAACATCATTGAACTTTTTGCTTGAAAAAAAATTTATAATATGTTAATAAATAAATAATGGTGTTAAAATCGATAGTTCTTGGAATTATACAGGGGTTAACTGAATTTTTACCAGTATCAAGTTCTGGACATCTTGTACTTGTTGCGGATTATATTGGTTTTGAAAGTCCGGGTATTTTGTTCGAAATTCTTCTACATTTTGCTACACTTATTGCAATTGTAATAATTTTTGCTAAAAGGATAGGAAAAATTATTAAGGCTTTATTCACCTCACGTATCCAGATAAAAGGAAGACATTGGATAGTAAAAGATGAAAATCTTACACTGTTCTTTCTTTTGTTATGGGCTTCGATACCATCTGCACTCGTCGGGTTTTTTCTAAAATCATACATTGAAAAACTATTTTCAAACCCTCTTGTTGTTTCAATCATGCTTATTGTTACGGGAAGCTTTCTTTTTTCAACGCGATTTATTAAGGGAAAGAAAAGAAATAAACATAATGACATTTCTGCGACCCTGATCGGCTTTGCACAGGCGTTTGCCATAATTCCTGGTATTTCCCGTTCCGGAGCAACAATTACTGCCGGTTTATGGTCAGGCTTATCAAGAGAAGCTTCAGCTGAGTTTTCGTTTATTCTTGTAATTCCTGCAATCCTTGGCGCAATGGTGCTTGAGATAAAAGAATTAACTCAATCTATACAACATGGACTCATTACTGTTTACCTTCTTGGAGCACTTGCTGCTTTAATTACAGGATTATTATCGTTAATCATCTTATTGAAATTAGTAAAGCATGGAAAACTTCACTATTTTTCATACTACTGCTGGTTGGTTGGAATTGCAACGTTGATTGTTAGTTTTTATTCTTGAAGAATTTACGTCTTTAATGTATAAACATATCAAAGAAAGGAGATGTAATGGCAATAGTTAAAAGAACCCGTTGGGATTCAAGGACAGCTTTTGTTCTCGCCGCGATAGGTTCAGCTATTGGGCTTGGGAATATATGGAGATTTCCTTATATATGCTATAAATATGGTGGTGGTGCTTTTCTTATTCCATATTTTGTTGCACTGTTAACAGCAGGTATACCACTGTTGATATTAGAATTTGCAATTGGTCACAGAATGGAAGGTTCTGCACCTCTGTCATTCGCAAAGATTTCAAAAAAAACAGAGTGGCTTGGTTGGTTTGCCCTTCTTATAGGGTTTGGGATTGTCTGTTATTACGCTGTTATCATGGCGTGGTCAGCAAAATACTTGATAAGCTCCTTTACACTTGCCTGGGGTGCCGATACAAAAACATTTTTCTTTAGTAAGGTTTTAAATATCTCAGGCGGCGTTTTTGAAATAGGTAGACCTCAGGGTTGGATAGTTTTAGCACTGTTTTTTTGCTGGATCTGTATTGTTCTCGCTACATGGAAGGGAATAAAAACCGTTGGTAAAGTTGTCTATGTAACAGTTACTCTTCCCTGGGTATTGCTTATAATTTTTGTAATAAGGGGATTGACACTCCCTGGTGCAATTGATGGCATACGATATTTCCTTACGCCAAATTTTAAGGCACTTGCTAATTTAGAAGTCTGGCATGCAGCTTATAGCCAAATTTTCTTTACGTTAACAGTAGGATTCGGTGTTATGATTGCATATGCAAGTTTTCTTCCAAGAAAATCTGATATAGTAAATAATGCTTTGATTATAAGTCTCTCGAACTGCGCTACATCATATATTGCGGGTTTTGCAGTTTTTTCAACGCTTGGTTACTATGCACATATTTCAGGAACAACAGTAGCAAATGTAATGAAGAGTGGTCCAGAACTTGCATTTGTAACGTACCCGACAATAATTAACCATCTTCCACTTGCACCCCTCTTTGGGGTATTCTTCTTTTTGATGTTACTAACCCTTGGAATTGATTCAGCATTTTCGCTGACAGAGGCAATTGTTGCAGGCGTGCGCGATAAATTCAGGTGGAGCCAGAAAGCAACGAATATAACGATTGCTGGTATTGCATTTGTTGTGGGTTTAATCTTTACAACGAGAGCTGGTCTATACTGGCTTGATATTGTTGACCATTTTATGAATAATTTTGGATTATTTATTGTTGGATTTCTTGAAGCGATATTCATTGGTTATATCTTTGGTGCAGATAAATTGAGGAAATACGCAAACAATCTATCCGAACTATCAGTTGGAAGATGGTGGGATTTAATTATTAGGTACTTTGTTCCGATTGTCTCGTTGGTTCTTCTGATATGGACATTAAAGGATAGACTCTTAAAACCTTACGGTGGCTATTCGCGTTTAGCAGAATTTCTTGGTGGGTGGCTTGTTATAATAATCTTTGTAATCATATCAATTCTTTTAAGTATAAAAGGAAAGAGGGAGGTTTAATGCCTGTTTCAGCCTGGGTTATGCTTTGTGTAAGTGCATTAATTTTATTTGGAGGTATTGCGTATTCTATCATTATGTCTTTTCGAAGATAGAAAATAAGTTGGTACTCATCACTCTCTGCAATTTTATAAATATTTCGTTTGATAACAATATTGGAATTATTTGTTGATAGCTTAAAATTTCTATAAAAATAACTATGAGGGGAATAATCCCCTCATAGTAATTAGTAATCTCGAAATCGAGGTGTTAATCTAATATAACCCGCTATTTTTTCTTTTTTGTAGTCTTTTTCTTAGCTGGTTTTTTCTTGGCAGTCTTTTTCTTCACTATCTTTTTCTTAGCTGGTTTTTTCTTGGCAGTCTTTTTCTTCACTATCTTTTTCTTAGTTGGTTTTTTCTTGGCAGTCTTTTTCTTTACTGTCTTTTTCGCAGTTGTTTTCTTCTTAGTTGTTTTCTTCTTCACTGTCTTTTTCTTAGTTGTCTTTTTAGCGGACTTTTTGCCGGCTTTCTTTTTTGCTGGCATAATTTACCTCCTTTCTTCGAGATTTTAATGATTATATAGTTTTATTTAGTGTTTGTCAAGTATTTTCTCTATCTTAAATATGTATATTTATTTAAAGAAATAATTTAATTCATAACTGATTTGTTTTACTTAATTTATATTTAGAATTCAGAAAGGAAAAATATTAATTGGTTATAATTTGAAAATAATATTCGAATAGAAATATAAACTGAAAATTTAAATTTATATTTTTATGTAAAACGAATATTTAAGTTAGTTAAAAATAATTAAACTAAGATAAGTTCCCAATGCTTTTTGGCTCTCATATTATGTATGTTGTTATTTATGAGTTAAGCAGATAAGTATTTTATTTCATATCATTGATAATTAAATATTCATCTTTAGAATATATTTAAAAAATTTCTTTGTATAAAAATTTAGATTATTTCAGAAATTATAATGTTTATCTTGAATAATTTTTAAAATAATGTATAATAAAATTTGAAATAATTAATTTAGAAAGGATGGTTAAATGAAAAAATTAAATCTTGATGAAATTATTAGAAGAAGAAGAAGTGTGAGAATGTATAAGGAAAAAAAAGTTGAAATAGAGTTATTGGAGGAGATTGTGGCGACCTCACGATTTGCTCCTTCTGCTTGCAATATTCAGCCCTGGAGGTTTGTAGTAGTTACAGATAAAAAGAAAGTTAAGAGGATATTTTCCGAATCGCTTGGTGGAATTGTATCGAACAAATGGGCACATTCAGCACCTGTTTTTATTGTTGCTTGTGTGAAGAAGTCACTCATGGTTCATGGTATTGCAGCTCGATACAAGAATATTCCTTTTCATCTACTCGATATGGGAGCTGCAATAGAGCATATTTTACTTAAAGTAACTGAGTTAGGATTAGGAGCCTGCTGGATAGGGTGGTTTAATAAAGGTGCAGTTAAGAAAATTCTTAACATTCCAAGATCAATAGAGGTTATTTCATTAATTACAGTTGGGTATGAAGCTGAGCAAGATAAAAAAAGAGAAAGAAAGATTCTCAGAAATGATGAAATTATTTTCTTAAATCAATATGGAGGTCGGTTCAGATAAAGAATGAGAAGTGAGGATTTTGTTGAACGGAATAAAGAGAAGGAAAGATTGTAAATAAATAGAGGAGGTGAATATATAGAAAAATCCTTGACAAAAGACTTGTTTTTGGTTATAATCATACAGAAGTATAAATGTGAGAATGATTTATGAAAGAAATGAAAGAATCTATTAGATTAACATTATTGATAGTCATATTTATTACAAATTTTCTCTATGCAGATATTAGACCATTTAATAAAGGTGAAAAACTTATTTTCTCAGTTGAATATGGACCGGTTAAGGCCGGAACTGCAATAATGGAGATTACCGAAATTACACTAATTGATAGTATTCCATCTTTTCATATTGTCTCAACAGAGAGAACAAATGCTTTCTTCTCCAAAATTTATAAAATAGATGATAGATATGATTCATACATTGATACAGTAAATCTTCATTCCCTTAGATTTGAAAAACATATTCGTGAAGGGTCTTATAAGAAAGATCAGATTGTGGAATTTAAGCAGGATAGTGGTAAAGTTGTTTATTGTGACGGAAGAGAATTTCAGATTGAGCCTGGGGCGAAGGATATCATAGCATCTATCTATTTTGCAAGAACCCTCGATCTTGAGGTGGGGAAATCTTACTTTATAAATAATCATACTGATGGAAAAAATTATAATCTTGAAGTTAATGTATTAAAAAAAGAGAGAGTTGAAACTCCTGCTGGGGAGTTTGACTGTTTAGTAATTCAGCCGCTCGTTGAAGAGGGAAAGGTATTTGCTTCAAGGGAAGGTCTGAAGATATGGCTTACAGATGATTCATGGAAGATACCTGTGCTGATTAGAAGCAAGATTATGATAGGTAGTATTCAGGCAAAACTTACAGAAGCATACTTTGAATGAATGAGAGTATTATTCAATGAAGAAAGAAAATGTGGCTGAATCCAGGCAGGAAGAAGACTTGATATATGCTGTTGTATTGGCGGGCGGAAAAGGCGAGCGTTTCTGGCCAAGAAGCAGAAAGTATCTCCCGAAGCAGCTTATT
>JAGMEZ010000065.1 GCA_023127905.1 Caldifarciminota bacterium | reverse complement strand
AAGTCGGAAAGTTTGTAGTTATAAAGTAAAGGAGGATGTATGATAATCTCAAAATTGAGGAGTATATTACTTCTACTTACTCTTCTAATCCTTGTTTCTGCCATTACCCTTCTCGGACAGTCTAAGGTAGGAACCTCTGGATTTCAGTTTCTTGAGATTGCTCCGAGTGCGAGAGGAGCTGCTATGGGGAGTGCATTTTCTGCAATTGCGGATGATGCTTCAGCATTGTACTATAATCCAGCAGGTATTTCACGTTTAGATAAATATGAACTACTCACAAATGGAGTTCAGTATCCTGCTGGCATTAGAATTGCGTATGCAGGTCTTGTTGTTCCTATTTCACCGCTCATTGGGAATATAGGTTTCAGTTTTACTTCTCTCTTTCTTGAAGAAGCAATGAAGGTTACTGAACCAATGTTGGGCGGTGAACACGGTAACTGGACAGGTGAGTATTTTCTTTGTTATCAGTATGCAGGACAGATTACATATGCAAAGACGCTAACAGATAGATTCTCGGCAGGTATTAATCTTAAATATATAAGGTCAACACTTGACGATAGAGACAACACGACGAGTCAAGCTATTGGTGCTGATATAGGAACGTTATACGATACACAATTTAGATCAATTAAATTGGGAATAGTAATTACAAATTTTGGACCTGATGCAGCATACAAGTCACTTGACGCAACGGATCCTGATGTAAGAGATTATGTGCATGAGAGTTTTGCTCTACCAATGAGTTTCCGTGTAGGGGTATCTGCTGTTCCATTTCATTCAGGAGCTAATATGGTTATTATTGATATAGAGGGAGAACACCCAAATCACAATTATGAAAGAGCATCTATTGGTCTCGAATACTGTTTTAGTGACTTCTTTTTCTTACGTGGGGGATACAGGATTGGTCATGATTCAGAGAAATGGTCTGCTGGTGGTGGAATCAATGTTCCCCTTGCCGTTGCAAAAATAAAGGTCGACTATGCATATTCAGATTATTCGTACCTTACAAATATACACAGGCTTTCAGTTGGAATGCAATTTTAAGAATTTATTTTAAAAGGAAAGGAGGTAAATTCTTTTTTAATATGTATCATAAGCTTTATACAAGAACTTTATAAAAAAAGGAGGATTGTATATGAAAGTTCTATGCATATTAATAATCGCTTTTGTTCTTATTAGTACAAGTATTATTTTTGGAAATACACCTCTTCAAAAGGTTGATGGTATGTTACCGACATATGGTGCTGAAAGTGGTAATTTCGGTGATTTCCCACCTCCCATAGATAGTATCTGCCTTGTCTTTGCAGGTGTTGATTATGGTGGTTCTCACAGTTCCCCTCAGAACTATGTAAATGCAAAGCATATCACGAATGTTGCAGTTGGCAGTTATTATTTTCCCGTTGTGATATGGGAGACAGGTCCTTCATGGCATGGTCAATCCCTTTTCTCTTACTGGGATGATTTGTTTAAATTCTGGAGTTATGCTGATAGTTTTACAACAAATAATGGACAGGATACAGGTAGACCGGCGGTTTGTGCAGACAGCAAAGGTAATCTGCACTTTTGCTGGCATCAGTTGGGTTCTCCCGATGGGTACGAAACCTTTTACACACGTGCTATTCTTGATACATCGGCTGGTGTGGTTATGTACAATATCGAGAGACCAGCTCAATTTATCTCTTCAACGAATGGTGAAGAGGAAACTTTTCCAGCAATGGCAATTTATGGTGATACACTAATTATGGTCGTCTATAGTGCCGGACCGATTGGTGGGGAACATGCAATAAATTACAATTATTCCACAGATGGTGGTACAACCTGGGCTGGTAATGCAACAGCGTACGACCACGGAACAATTATGCCCGGTTCCTGGCAGCTTGCTTCAATCGCACCTGACCCGACATCAGGAGATATGTGGGTCGGATACGATTTTGATATGTCTGGTGATGGTTCAATGGATATCGTAGCATTCCACTGGGATGCTGCAACTAACATCTGGACGAATGAGACAGTTGCAAATGCCACCAGTATGCATGCATATTGTCTTCCTGCAACTGTTGTAGATTATAATGGTATTCCACATATTATTTTCCAGGAAAACCATGGCACAGGGGGTGGAATAGGTGGACTTACTGTTTATCCTGCCTGCGGTCCCTTCGGGACACTATATTATACTCATAGACAGGGTGGTTCTTGGTCATCACCAATGAAAATTATGCTCCCAAGACCTCCAGCAGGTGATTTTCAATGTGGACACCCTTCTGCTGGCATTGCAATGGATAACACAATCTATTACTCCACGACTCAACCAGAGAGTACTACTTCAGATACAGGTGCATATCTACCCTTCAATGTTCATTATGCTGAGATTTCACCTTACACTGGAGTCATTTCGTATGGTGGTAAGGTAAGTGACATTCCCTGGGCTGATACGACAAATGCTATTTATGCTCATATCACGTACGATGTTCCTGCGGATGGTCCTGGTGTTACCTGGTGTCAGATGGTCAATGCAGCGGTGCCTGCGGATGTTTACTATTGCCATAAGGACACGATAGCTGTTGCGGTTGAGGAGAAGGGTGATGTTTCCAGTCATATGCCTTCTATGTTATACCAGAACTATCCGAATCCAGCATACGGGAAGACGATGATTCGTTTCACGGTCCCCAATAATACGGATATATCGCTTGACATTTACGACATTTCTGGTAGGCTGGTAAAGACACTTGCAAGAGGTGTACCTAGGACAGGTTCTTCCTTTGTGGTTTGGAATGGAAAGGATTCGAATGGTAAAGAGGTTCCTGGAGGAGTTTATCTGTATACCTTGAAAGCTGGTTCATACACTGAGACCAGGAAGCTACTACTCGTTCATTAATAAAACCGGATACTCGGAAAGGGAGGGGTATATAATGCTCCTCCCTTTGTTTTATGTATGTTTCATTTTTACATTATATTTTTAGGAGAAAGAGATGAATAAAAAAGTATGTTCGATATTGTTTACGACTCTTCTTTTGTTTGTATCAATCCTTCTTGCATCTGATATTTCCTACGAACTTGCAGGGGATGTAGCTTATTATAAAGCTGTTTCCGTTTTTGGTGATGGTATTTCACTTAGTGATGGAATACCATACTATGATGTTGAAGATAAGCTTATGGGTTTTGAATTCGGTATTTCTCTAAGAGGAGAATTTCCGAATGATGATCAACTTCTTACTATTCTGCGTGAAAAGAGTATTGTAATACATGAGGTAAAATCAGAGGGTGGATTTCATAATATAAGGGAGCTCGAAAGGGATCGAGCAGGCATCGGTAGATATGGATATATTTTTGTATCCGTAAACAGCAGCGATTTTCCGATTCCAGAATATGGAACGGGCTTGCCTCATTATTATCTTCTATATGATGAAGCGAAGGAATATGCCTGGGATCACCTGGAAGATGAACCATCTCTCATGCGAATGTACTCTCTTACTCCATACATGAAATGGTATCAATTTGCTGTCAACGGTGATCATGTATTTGTTTCCTTATATGCAATGAGATGTGAAGATACAGAAGATATATATTCGATTCCGATTGATAGATGTCCAGATGCTGGTATTCTTGAAGCACACCATAAAAATGTATGGAGGAATATCCAGGATGGTGATTTTACACCTCTTGATGGAAGTAGAGCAGGATACATCGATAG
>JAGMEZ010000649.1 GCA_023127905.1 Caldifarciminota bacterium | reverse complement strand
TACGCCATAAGCCAGCCGCTTTCAGCGGCTTAGCGCGCCTGGCCCGACTCGAACGGGCAACCTGCGGATTCGTAGTCCGACACTCTATCCAATTGAGCTACAGGCGCTTTCTTACTATATATATCAGAATTAAGGGTTTGTCAATTGATTTATTTAAAAGGAATACCTGAATTATTAATCCTAAATTGCATTCTCCTAAATCCTAACAAGAGTAAAACAGGATCGAAATTACTTGACTTTCGAGTTCACTTATTCTATATTAACAATATTAACAAACGATGACAAATAAAAATTATTACAATAAAAGAAATGACTCTCTCCCCTATCCCCTCTTACCACAACTTTTTTAAACTAAATGAATAACATATCGGGAAAGTGGTGAAGGTCAGGAAAACAATCTAAAGGCTATTCATGATTCGCGAAGATTATATAGTAAGATTAGTGAAAAAACTTGCAAAAGCAATTTCCAGAATTATAAAACTTAAAGAGTCACATAAGTATCAAGAAGCATTAATAACTATTGACCAAACTTTTCAGCAACTTTTTGGATTGAATTCGGAATTACTAAGTTCTTTATCTGCAGACTCCATTATAAATTTCTTTGGATTAGAGAACCTACAGATTGAACAGAAATGTTTTTGGATCGCTGATCTTATAAATGAAGAAGCTGAAATTCATGAATCTAAAAAGGATATTCAAATTAGTAAATCTAAGTATTTAAAATCTCTAGAATTATACTTGGAAGGTATCAAATATGGAGATAATTCAATTATTACTGATTACTTTAAGAAGATAAAAAAAATCATTGACAAGTTTGAAGAGCAAGAACTACCAACTGAAATTAAAATTAAACTTCTAAGGTACTATGAAAATATCGAGAACTACTCTAAAGTTGAGGATTTACTTTTTAGACTTCTCAAATTGAAAGAAAACAAGCAAGAGTTAGTCGATTATGGTATTTCCTTTTACAACAATCTAATGGCAAAAAGTGACCAAGAATTAATAAATATGAATTTGTCAAGAGATAAAGTAATTAACAACAAATTAAGGTTAGAAGAAATAAAGAATCTTCCATAGCAAAATTTGGGTGTCTAAATAGATTCTCGTCCCCATTCTCCATTATTCTCCATTCTCATCCTCTTTAATAAACGAAACGATTCTATTTTTGTGTATCCACTTCATTGCTTATTTTATTCCTTCGTCTTTTAACCCTTATTTTATATATTCCATAATGTTCTTTCTCTTGCCATTTGTAAACATTGTTCTTACAATCTAATATTTTCGTATTGAGATACAGGCGCTTTCTCTCTTTACACCACCCATATAAACAAAAGTCACGAAGAAATACCATAGCACTCATAACAAAGATGAAACTATTCAATTACCTTTTTGAATTCAATACTCATTTCTGTTCCCAGAGAGATATACCATTTAGTATCTCTTTATAAAAGACATGATTCTCTTTCTTCAGCTTTGCAAAATCATTGGGTGTAGTAATTATGTATTGAATCTTCTCTCTCAACGGATCCTTAAAAATTATGTTTCTTGCTTTCATTTTTTGACGTGAGAGTATAAAAAGATCGATATCACTGTCAACCGAATTTTCGCCTTTTGCCGCACTTCCATATAGTACAATTCTCAGGCTATAGGATTTCAGTTTATTAACCAGTGGATAGAGGAGTGTAGCACTCTGTAAAATTTTCAATTGCTTGATGAGGAAATCATGGTTATCTATGCTATAGAAACACATCCTTCCTCTCTTTTCTCTCTTTATTATGTTAGCTTTTGCCAGATCCCTAAGAGCAAAATTTGTTCCAGACCTACTTACGTCTGCAAGCTTTGATATTTGCCTATCAAAGAATTCCTCGTCAGGATGGGAAAGAAGAAAATCAAGTATCTTTTGGCTATTTGTACTATATAATATTTTCTTAATCTTATTCATTTTTTAATCCAGTATTTTGTACACAAATCTAATATAATGGATTCAAATCCATAAGTCAAGCATTTTCTTTACCAATTTTGCCTTGTGTTCCTTCTTCAAGATATTTCAAGCAACGAATTACCATAAATAACCACCAATACACCACAGATATACAATTATTTACCCTCCCATAATTCATTTGACAAAATTATAAGGTGGTGCTATAATCCCTCAAGGTAAGAAAATGAAAAATCCAAAAAAGCTAATTCTTTCGGGAATAATCCTATTCTTATTTTCAGCAAACCTCTTCGCCCAGGCTCCTGATACCCTCTGGACAAAGACTATCGGAGGGAAAAATGAGGATTGGGGTTTTTCTGTTCAGCAAACATCTGATGATGGGTACATAATTGCAGGATGGACAAACTCTTTTGGTGCTGGGCTAAATGATGTTTACCTGATTAAGACAGAGCCCGATGTTGGAGTTGAAGAGGACAAAAAAGACCAAAGACCCAAGACCACAGACATAAGACTTTTTTGTTGTCCCAATCCCTTCACTACAGAGGTTAGTATTA
>JAGMEZ010000648.1 GCA_023127905.1 Caldifarciminota bacterium | reverse complement strand
TAAGGTGATGGTGGTTGATGTAGCTATTATGGTATCGACAACGAGTGGTGACGCGAATCCTGTTGTGGTATCGACCTGAAGGATATAACGAATTGGTGCAAATAAGATTCCTCTTGGTTCTTCAATCCCTTCAGTATTCTTATTATGATTATGATCATTGAAATTTATTACTGATGACCATTCAAAATCTACAGTAATATCACTTAACCAAATACCACCTACTGGTGAAACGAGTGCCGGTGCTGAAGGTAGCTGGGTATCAATCTCAAACTGCCAGGTTGTTGAGAATGCGCCTTCATTGGTTGCAGCATCCACTGCCTTTACATGCCAGTAGTAGATGGTGTCAGAAAGAGTTACCGTACATACTGTATCAACCAGTGTGGTCTCAACCAATCCCTGTGTGAATCCGCTGTCTAAAGCATACTGGAGGACATAGTGGTCAACACCGCTTACGTTGTCTGTTGCCACATTCCAGATGAAGTAGAACGTACTAGTGTTCACATAACTATTGTTAGAAGGTGCGATTAAATTAACTGTTGAAGGTGGTTGTGTGTCAATAATAACGGTCCACGTTTCGTTTGAGTTCTGTGAATTGTTCGCACTGTCGTAAGCAACAACATACCAGTCATTGTAGCCATCACTGAGGTCAAAGTCTGCAGTCCAGAATGTATCGGTTCCGGTATGTCGTAAAATATCTTCTATGTAAACTCTGTAATCTCTAAGACCGCTTTCGTTATCAACTGTTGATTCCCAGATAAAGGTCGGTCTTGGATTTGAAAAGAGTGTAGAATCAAGAGGAGAAAGCAGACTGAAAGGTTGTGGTGGGAGGATGTCAGAAGATGTAATAACACCAACCTCCCAATCGAGAAGGGATGGGTATGCCGGTGATTTTGAGCCGTTCTTGATAAATGTCGATGATATTCGGAGGGTGTCGTACGTAGTAGTGTCCACACCTGAAAGGTCAACCTCTCCTGTCTGTAATGAAGTATAGAATCCAGTTGAGTTTCCGGGAAGGTCAATATCAGGTACTAATGACCATACTCCACCGCTAAGGAATTCAATCTGGATTTTTATCGAATCGTTCCCGGTTGCCTGTGTCCATTGGGCTTTGTCCCATTCTCTACGATTAGGGAAATCGACGAACGCAATTGGAGGAGAAACTGCAAACCCAGAGTCTGCATCAAGATTTCCGGTTATGGAAATGTCGTCTACCCACCAATCCGTTCCATCGAGCTCGTTATACCTGAAAGCGACGTATACCGAAGCTTGCCCATCATAGGCTGAAAGATCGACGTTATATACCTCCCAGGAATCTTCTGCTGTTGGACCCGTTTCGACAACTTCACTGTAATCACCGGGGTTTGTCTGGGATGCTGTAGATGCCCATACACCATGATAATTATAGTACGATGCCCAGTTGTCTCTGTGCCAGAATTCGAGTTGTGTATTCGATACCTGGCTGAGATCCAGTTGTGAAGTAGCAAGGAACCTGTCGACGGTATTTGAACCATCATATTCGATACCGGCTGATGCACTTCCTGAATGAGATTGGTTGGTCTGCCGTTGCCAGTCCTCTGACGATCCGTTACCAGGACCTGCAAATCGTGCCCAGTTAGTTGGTGGGAACGTTACACTTTCAAAACCTTCCGTTAAGAGGGTAGTGGAGCTGCTTCCAAGGAGCAGACTGTCACCATCGATTATCACTGCATTCAAGTTGCATGATGGAAACTGCTCTCCTGTTGTTTGGTACCAGGTCCAGGTATTTAGTGGGAGGGACGTACCAATGGTAAAAGATCTTCTTTCTGAGAACTGTGACCATGCACCAGAACCGCCGGGATCAGTACATTTTACTCTCCACCAGTACGTTTCGCCATCAGTAAGCGGAGATGGAATAGTGAAATCGACAGTTGAACCGCTTGGGTAGAGAGGAGTTGTTGAACTATCAGGGCTCGCAAACGATGTATCAGTGTCCCAGAAAACCCTGTACTCGATGTTTTCATTCTGTGGATCGGTTGAAAAGAATTGTAAAAGTGGCTGTGTATCTGGCAATCGTGCAAAATCGAAAGGACTGATGAGGGTTGGAGCATCGGGTGATCCAAGGGTTGGTGTCTTATCAACAGCCTCATAGCAGTCGATCCTGCCGGAACCATAGGTATTATCCTTTCCGGGATTTCCCAATTCAACAGCAGTTACCTCAAGTATGCTATCAATAAGAGCCTGGGTAACGCTTGAATTCTTGGAAAGCATAAGCGCCATTGCACCAGCAACATGTGGTGCTGCCATAGATGTTCCATTCCATCCACTTGCATATAGATTATCACCACTGTAACTAAGTGATTTTATATTTACACCTGGGGCACATACATCCGGGTCTATTAAACCCATCTCTGGATTATAAGGGTAATC
>JAGMEZ010000647.1 GCA_023127905.1 Caldifarciminota bacterium | reverse complement strand
GGATCTGGATCCCAGATAAGAAAATCACCTTGAGGAAGTCCTACTCTTATCACCACCGTCAATGTATCTAAGTAACCACTACCTGTGGAAACTATAAGATTAAAATTTACTACATGCCCTTCAGGTACTAAATCACTTGCATATACAACAAAAGGTTCTGTAGTATTCATTGTTGTTTTTCCCGTCAGAATCGTACCAAAGCTGCATGTTCCATGAAGGATAGTAATATGTGGATCAACCTCAACTAATGTTCCTTGAATATCCACTGCTTCCACTCCTCCCCTATTTGTAATACCCACAATAATCTCAACCGTCTCTCCTGGATCGAATCTCCCATTACTATTACCCAAACTGTCAATGATACTTTGTTCGGTGAGAAAAAGATTTGGTTCTTCTGGATAGAAGGATATCCAGTAGATTGAATCATTTTGAGGATCAGATGCCCATAATAACCCATTAGCCCATGTTAATCCCCAACCATCCTTTAATAAACCCTCGATCACATTCTCAACATCACCAACGATAGAGTATGAGATTATTCGTCCTGACTGTGAAATTGTCCAGACACTGTTTCCATCCCATGCAATATCCTTAACATTGTCATCCTTGGGTGCAAAACGTACAGTTTCAATACAGTCGATTGTGGACCTTTTTATCAAAATGTCCCCTGGATCGCTTGTCCACATATGTCCATCTGCCTCACGGGCAAGACCACAGGCTTCAGGCATTCAGCACCCAGGCGCCATAAATGCCTTTATTATCCCCCCCGTTTCAGGATCAAGATTGTAAAGAGAATCCTTGTTTCCAATCCATATTGATGAATCCTCATCCCAGGCAAGCCCACCGTATTCATCGAGTATTGCAAAATATATTCTTGAGAGAATATAACCATTATCTGGATTGATTTTGTATATCGAATCTAATCGGGCATCAGCAATCCATAGGTTGAAACCATCCCATGCTAATCCCCTGGCTTCCTGACCCGGTGTTGGAAATGATGCAATAATCTGCTGTGAACAAAGAAAGGAAGGTAACATTATAGAAGTTATTAGTAATAAAGCAAGAATTTTAAACATATCACTCCTTCAGGGATTCAATAATATAAACATCTACTGGTTCCTTTTTTCCCTTAACTTTTATCGGAGGAATTTCACGGACTACTACCTGCCCCTCAATATCCTTGTATGCATTTCTTGATATTAGAATCTTTACACCCATTGAATTTGCAGCCGTCTGCAACCTACTTGCAAGATTTACATTGTCTCCAATAACAGTATAATCAAGTCGTCTATCTTCAGAACCGATGTTGCCGACAATAGCTTCACCTGTATTGATTCCAATTCCTATTTCAACTGGTTTTTCACCTCTTGAAACCCGTTCACCGTTTAAGCTATTTACTTTCTTCTGAATCTCAAGAGCTGTCTTTACTGCCATTTCAGTCGAATTTTTCAAGGGAAGTGGTGCCCCATAAACAGCCATAACACAATCACCGATAAATTTATCGAGAGTTCCCTCGTACTTAAAAACCGATTCCGTCATATAACTCAGGTATTTATTAAGAATTTTGACAACATCCTCAGGTTCCATTGACTCTGCCATTGGGGTAAAATTCTTTATATCTGCAAAGAGAATGGAAACTCTTTTCCTCTCTCCTTTCAGAGATGACAGGTACTTTTCAGGATTCAAAAATATTTGCTCTGCTACCTGATGGGATACGTATCTTCTAAAGGCTTCTTTAATGAGCTTTTTTTCCTTAAGGCTCCTTATCATCTCATTAAATGCCACTGTCAACATCCCTATTTCATCGGATGATGTCTTTTTAACCTCTATATCCAAGTTTCCTTTTGTAACTATCTTTATACCTTTAACAAGGTTTTCAACGGGTCGTGTAATAAG
>JAGMEZ010000646.1 GCA_023127905.1 Caldifarciminota bacterium | reverse complement strand
ATTGGATAGAACTTGTTGATATAGCAAAAAAGCACCATCTTCAGAAGAAAAAGTATGAATACCTGAACCACCTTATAGAATATTTTCCAGATTCAATTAAATTCTATAAAATGAAAATTTTAGAGCTGAAGAAGGATAAGAAAAAAGATGAACTAATGAAGGAACTTGTGAGTTTTTATGCGAAGTTTCCCGATGAGAAACGTTACCACTTGAATGAGATGCAGATGCTTCTATCATCCCTTAACAAGGGAAAGCGAGTAATAAAACTATACTTGAAAGAACTCAATCCGTTAGAGGATATTCAAGCAACATCAGATTTCTTTAGTTTTCTTGAAAATGAGAACAGACTGAGGGAGTACAAAAAATTATGGAGAGAAAAAAAAGATAAAAAATCAATGCTGTTTCTTTTTCAGGTTTGTATCGAAAGAAGTAACTGGGAAGAAGCTGAAGGTGTAATCACCAGATTCATAAATAAATATCCTGATGATACATACCTTGTTGGGAGGTTATACAGAAGACTTGGCTATCCACGATATGCGTATGATTATTATTTGAAGACCCTTTCAAATAAGGGTGAAACAGAAGAACTATTATTTGAAATCTTCAATCTACTGACAGATGTATCTTTGGGATCGGTTTGCTATAATACGAGACCGACGACAGATGTATTGTTTACATTTGACAAGAACCCTGGAATTTGTGGTGGATTACTTTCATTATATTATAACACTCTCGATTATGATAAAAGGAAAGAGGATCTGGAATATGTAAAGGGACAGATTATCAATTTGTCGTTTACATATGAATTCTTTTCATATATTCTCAAAAAATACCCGAATATGAAAAACGCTGATTCCCTTTATACATTGATGATATATCAATTTAAAAGACATCATGTATATGAGCGGGTTGTTGAACTGGGCAATGAATACAAAAAAAGATTCAATAAGGGTAACTATATTCCCATCTATGAAGGAATGGCAACAGCTTACCTTGCTCTTGGAGATAGAAAGAAGGGAAATAGTATGTATAAAGAGCTTCTTCACAAGTTATCGAAAGATAATAAAATGAAGGAATATCACGCTGTATTTGAAAGGTTCGTTTCTCAACTGATTTCACAAAAAGATTATGCCCAGTGTACGAAGTTATACTGGGATGAGATAAAAAAACACCCAGAGGATAGGCATTTGTATCAAAGGTTTTTATCACTTATCTATAACTATAACCTCTATCATGAGGAACTTAAGGTTTACAAATATGCAATTCAGCATTTTGATGAAAAGACCTGGTATCATAAACTTGCAAGATGGTATATTAGGCACGAGAGTGAAAAAGCATTTCGAGAACAGACAAAGAAAATAAGAGATATTTTCAATGATAGGGAACTCGAGGTATACCTTAGAGAGTTTGTGAGGTTCGACTCAAGGAAAAGTTTCAATGATCCTGGGAATAAATTTTATCTTGCAATGTACAAATATGGAATGGGTAAATTTCCTGATAACGTGAATTTTGCAAAGGGACTAATTCGGTTCTACAGCTATGACTATTCAAGATACGAAAAAGAACTCCTTCGGTTGTATAAAACCTATTTCTTTCATGATGAAGAAATAAGGGAGCGGTTTTTACGATACCTTTCTAAGAAAAAGAAATTGATGCAATATATTCAGAAAGCAAAAAAGAAGAATGGAATTCTCTATACCCTCTTTCAAGCAGAGGCATCCGCATACATGTCAATGGATGAGCAGAGTGAGAAACCATTACAGTACCTTACTCTAATATATCCTGATAGAATGGAATTCGCAGAAATGCTTGCGAATCTTTACAGGTCAATAGATTTTTCTTACTATAATGAAAAGAAGGAGTTAACAGAGATGGGAGTTGGTGTATTCTTAAGAACAATAAAGTTATTCCCGACAGTTGATACTCTTTACACCCAGCTTGGAGAGATGCTGGTGGAGGCAAATAGATATGAACAAGCAAAAAATGAATGGATGAAGAGAATTGATATCCATTCTGGAGCAGAATCCAGCTACCTTAATGTGGCGACGATTCTCTGGGACTATTATGATTTTGAAGATGCTGTCTCTGTTATAACAAATGCAAGAAAGGAATTTCTGAACGATACGCTATTCTCAAAAGAAATGGCTATTCTTTTTGAGGAACTAAAAGATTACAAGAATGCTGTAAGAGAGTATATCAATGCAAGCCTCGCTGGAAAATATTTCTATTATGAGATAGAAGAGGTTACTTCACGTCTTGTGTATCTTACGAAGGTTTATAACCTTGGTGAAATGATAGAGAAAACATTCATTAAGACGATGCAAAATAGTGATGAACCTGATAGGGTTGTAAGAGTTTATTCAGAATATCTTGATAGACTTGGTTTATACGAGAGAAAACTTGATATGTATGGAGAAGTCCTTCCTTTTCTCGATGATCCCTATTCAATTAGAGAGATATTAAGCGAACTGGAGGTGACAGATAGAACTTACCTTGTTATTGATTATGCGAAGAGATTGGTTGACGTAACTGGTAAAATTGAGGATTACCTTTTACTTGCCTCCACATATGAGAATCAAAAGAAAATTTCAAAGGCTAAATCCATCTACAAGAAATTGCTGAGATTGGTTGAGGGGGAGCCGCGTGAAAAGAGGAATACTCTTGAAATTTATAGCGAATTTCTCTGGAGGAATAATGATCACGCGAATTCACTTGATCTGTTATTTAAAGCCCAATCGATAGCAAAGGGTGCCAAAAAAGCATCGATCCTTCATAATCTTGCATTTAGGTCAGTTTCTGTGAATGATTTCAAACGAGCAAAGAAGGCATTTACTCTTCTTCTTAATGAGGATCCATATAATACAAATTATTTTAACCTTGTTGGTGATATGTATCAGAAGCTTGGTGATGCAAAGGAAATGGAAAATGTCTATCTGGAGAAAATAAAGCAAATTGATAAGTCCTCTTTAAGTTATTCACAAAGAAAAAGTATTACAAAAGATCTCTACCTTAGCCTTGCACGAAGACTGAAGGAAATGAAGATGGAGATAAGAGCGCAAGATTATTATATAGAAGCAATAAATAGGGTTCCTGGAAGTATTTCACTCCTCGATGAAGTTTATACATTTTCAAAGAATGCAGATTTAGTTAAAAGACTCGTAGATTATTACAAAAAAACAGCTGAGAAATCATACAAAGATTACAGGTGGCAAATGATCCTGGTGCGATTTTATTTAAGAGAAGGTAAAATTGATGTTGCGATTGAGGAGTTAAAGAAGGCGGTAGAAAACCAACCACAAAAGGCTTATCTTCACGAAGAACTCGCAGACAAGTTGGTTTTGCAGGGAAAATATGATGAAGCGATTAAGGAGTATGAAAACGCATATAGACTCTCAAAAGAAAAGAATGAAATAACAAGAAAAGTAGCTCTTATCTACCTCAGAAGAAACGAAAAGCAAAAGATGTTTCTAAAATTTGATGAACTAATACAATCAAAACCAAAGGGGGCGCGAAAATATTTTGATGTAGCAAAAATATGCTTGAATTATGGGCTTTTAGATGAAGCATTTCAATATGCAAAAAAAGGGAAAGATGAGTTGGAAACATATCCCTATAACGATTACCTGAGTGACAATATGCTGTCGGTATTATCTGAGGCTTATCTCCGAAATGGACGATTCATTAAACTAATGAGATTTTTATTCCACCAGTATTCAAAGTACTATGCTGATTCAAAGAAAGAGAAGAGTTATAGAAGGAACGAAGCCTATACAAGAAGTTCAAGGATCAGGTATTTTGTTTCCGCAAAACTTCCTCCTATCTGGAATAACTTCTCAAACGAGAAGGACAGGGAGGATTTAATAAGTGAATTTAACTTTTTTTCTCAATATCCGTACAAATCCGATATCATAAATGCATTGATTCAGTTTTCCAAGACAGCAGAAATGCCAGAGTTAGCTGAAAGGTTGCTTCTCTGGAGGTTTGAGGAAGAAAAGAGGATAAAGAAGTATCCTTCAAAGTATGGAGTAACAAATTTTTATGAAGGTCGTGGAGCTTATTATAAATTATATGATTTTCTAAAGAAGGAGAGTACGGATTATGCAAGACTTGCAAAATTAGCAAGGATAGTGTCAAAAGAGGATGAGTTAATATGGTTAAGAAAATATTATGGTATAGGAAAGAGTAATTACAACAAATACCATACAACCTTCACTTCCTTTTCTCCTCTTATTGTCAGATACCTTGAGGTTCTCGCAAACAATAATATGGAGAGTGAGATTAGTAGTTTGCTACATACACCTTCGGCGTATAATGGTCAGATTCTTAACTATTTCCTTAGAAAGAAAAATGGAATAAATGCTTTTTCAATAATAGATAACGGATTTCAAAATAAGAGTGAATTATGGAGAAAAGCTAAAAAAGCATTTGTTTCTTTTAGTCTTGATTTCAAAAGGGATGAGGGGAAAATATACTTTGAGGATATTCTTGATGTACGTCCAATTGGCGAAAAAATAGAAAACAGGAGAACAAATATACTTACAGGAAAAGATTATTACATAAATAGTTTCTACTATGGAAAGGAAAAACCTTCATACCTTTTCTCAAGAATAGAAGCATCACCTCGAAACAGCAGAAACTACAGGTATCTTGGTAACTATTATTACAGTCAAAAGGAATATAAACCTGCGTGTGAATATTTATTAAAAGCAGTGATGTTAAACCAGAATTACGAAATATATAAAGACCTTGCCCGGACATATATTGCTCTTGGTGATAAAAAGACCGCATTGAAAGCACTTAAGAATCTTGATAAAGATGATTTTTACAGCAAGGAGAGATATATAACTGCACTAATCTCGCTTGGTTTTCAGAAAGAAGCGAAAAATGTCCTCTCCAGCTATCTAAGAAATAAAATAGATTATCTTTCATATGCTGAAACAA
>JAGMEZ010000645.1 GCA_023127905.1 Caldifarciminota bacterium | reverse complement strand
TAAATCGAATAACAGGAGTTAGTTTAGATGAGTTGCGAGGTGGGAGCAGAAGGGAGAAAATAATAGAGATGCGGAGTATTTTTGTTTGCTTGGCACTTAAACACACTGATAGGAAGCGTAAGGAGGTTGCATCATTTCTTGGGAGGACAGCAAGGATGGTATGCCATTTAGAGCGTAAAGTTGATGGTAGGATTTTGAAAGGTATAGAAGAAAGATTGGGATGGTAGTTATCGCTACTTCATATCTATATTACAGATTCCAGCCTGACCCCGTTGCCCTCGCTACTTCATATCTAGATTACAGATTCCAGCCTGACCCCGTTGCCAACCCCGTTGCCCCGTTGCCTAAAGCAAGCAATAGAATCCCATAGTCAAATATATTTAATGATTACTCCAAATAATGGGACTGATCCAATAGGGTATATTCGTTTGAATTGGATGGACAATAGAAAGACTATTGCGTGGTTACGTTTTGCACTTGGCGAGGCAAGAGGCAAAGGATTTGGGAAGGATGCCTTGTCTGCATTATTGAAACATTTATTTTTAATTGGACTTCACAGGATTGAAGCGGAGACATATGAATATAATGAAAGAAGTATTAATCTATTAAAACATTTAGGGTTTAAAATAGAGGGTGTGAAAAGAAAAGCTCATTTTGATGGAAATAATTACCGTGATATATTAGTGTTTGGATTATTAAAAGAGGATTTTATTTAGTAATATTTCATCATGGCCTTCGCACAAAAACAAGTTAGACGTATTTGTCTTTTTTACATATCTGATTTAGAAGAAACAACATGAATACCAAGCCAACACCATACAAAGACGTGAACTCAATTGTTCTTTTGCTGTTAAAAAAGTCACAGGAAATTCTTGGTGACAATCTTTTGGCTATGTACCTGCACGGTTCTTTAGCGACCGGCGACTTCAATCAAAAAGACAGCGACATTGATTTTATAATCGTACTCGACAAAGAATTATCAGACGAGACGATTCAAAAACTGAGGGAAATGCATGGTGGTATTATCAAAAACGAATCTAAGTGGGTAAAAAAGCTGGAGGGCTCCTATGTTCATAAAGATCTATTGAAAAGCGTTGCGCCACCAAAAATACCACGACCATACATAAACGGAGTCGGCTTTCATATGTACCCTTATGGTTACGAGTGGGTAATTGAAAAGTATGTTATACGAGAGAAGTCAATCGTAGTGACAGGGCCGCGTTCTACGATATTCATTGCCCCTGTTCCCTATGAAGATATGCGTCATGCCAACGCAAAAATTCTTCACGAAGACTGGGAACCTATGCTTAGTGAATCGTCTCGTCTTGAGTATGATAAATACCAAGCCTATGCAGTACTGACGATGTGTCGCTGCTTTTTTCTTTTTACCCATAATGAAGTAGCATCAAAAAAAGTGGCTGCAAAATGGGTACAAGAGAAATTTAGTAAATGGAAGGATTTGGTTGAAATCGCCCTAAATTGGACGAGAGAACAAGAGTTTAATCGACTAAACGAAGTAAAAGATTTTATCAAGTTCACGATTGAGTTTACTAAAAATAAAGGTGATGAAAATGGAGAAGAATAATTATGGATAAATGTTTCAATTTATTTAATAAAGTATTGTATAAAAAGGAAGAGCTTATCGTATCGTCCAAGGTATCCATGTATTGTGTCCCTTGTGTCAAGCTCTATGCCGAGATTCATACCAACAAGTGCCTTGTTTCTGAACTTGTGTTCTGCGGATAGGATGAGCCTGTTATCTCTTCTAACCTTATTAGTGGAAATATTATTCATTATTCCCATGGAATAACTCAAACTAACTCGTGAATGCTGCCAGAAATTTGTTTTTATTCCAATAAGAAAAGTACTTCGTTCTACGCTTTCGGTAAAAAGTTGTATTGTTTCCTCAAGATCATAATTAAGCTTCAGAAAGAGGTGCAGGGGAGATGCACTTTTTTCAACAAGGTAAAAATATCTCCTGAGACGAATGCCCGAACATAAACTGTCAATCTGTTCTATCGGAGAAAGATACCTTTTATTTGAATAGAGGAAATTACATCCCCAACCCCATTCACAGGAATCGGCAAAGATATATTTATATTGTATAGATATATTAGAAGACTCACCATCTGTTTTATAAAGGATTTCGCCATCTTCGTTTTCGTAGATTGCTCTATATGGAAATCCATAGTTATAAGACAGGATTAACCTGTTTCTTTCCTTTTTTATTACTGATATATCAAGTGAAAACTGAATGGGAAATTGTGTATAAATTCTCATAGAATCCATATCCTTTTCCTTAAATGTATAATTATTGGGTGCATTTTCGAATAGGAGAGACAATCTGACGAAGTCAAATGGTGTCTCTTCGTATGAATACCGAATGCCAATATCACTCTCTTCCTTATCGTAATACGGGTATCCAAAGAGGGAAAGGTAATGATTACCTTTAACCCTCCACATTAATTCTATTTCCCTCTCGTAATTCTGGCTGTCAGCATCTGCATCAGTAAAATAGTTAAAAGAGAAAAAAACGCAATCGTTAAATGGAAATCTTCCTTTCCAGTGCTGGAGTGTGTGTAGGGTATTAAGATCAAAAGAACTCCCTCGTATTCGAAAACCTGTAATGGTTTCTTCCCATTCATCTTCCCACCAGGGAGGAAATTCAGCCTGAACACTGCTGATGCTATACTCAGAGTCGAGTTCCTCAATAAGCTTGCCGAACAAGAATGAAGAAATAACAACAATTGTGATGATTAAGAAAACTGTTGACCTTATTATCAATCTACTATATTTCAATTTATCTTGCTTTTTAGTCATTATTTTTTTGGATTTATCATTCCTTGGTAAGTGAGTTCGTCTGTTCTACCATTCTGCAAGCAAGTTTTACTGCAGCTATAAAACTTTCAGGAGATGCTTTTCCCATCCCTGCTATGTCAAAGCCTGTACCATGGTCGGGGGATGTCCTCACGAATGGCAGTCCGAGGGTAACATTGACATTTTTACCCCAGGAGAGGAGTTTTGCCGGTATCATTGCCTGATCGTGATACATAAAGAGGAGTGCATCAAACTCTTTCCTTTTTAACAGAATTGTATCTGCTGGAAAAGGACCATCAACTCTCAATCCTTTTTTTCGAACTTTTCTAATTGCTGGTTCTATGATATTTATTTCTTCATGCCCGATATAGCCTCCTTCTCCTGCATGGGGGTTTAGCGAAGAGACACCTATAACTGGGTGGCAGATAGAGAAATACTGCTTTAATCCATCTGTCAGTATTCGAAGTTTTGAAACAATTTTTTCTATTGTTATGTTTCTTGAGAGGTTTCTAATGCCAATATGCGTTGTTACAACACCTGCTTTTAATGCGGGGGAGACAAACAACATTAAAATATCTTTTGAACCCGTTGTTCTTTTTAACATCTCTGTATGACCTGTAAATTTTATTCCTGTCAGATTTATAGCAAATTTAGAAACAGGTGCTGTGACAAGGGCGCTAATTTTATTTTCCAGAGCATATTGAATCCCGTTCTTGATAATTCTATAAGCTGCATCACCTGTTTTTTTCGAGGGCTTTCCAAGACGGTAAGGTATTTTTTCAATAGTTTCAAGGACTTCTACCTTTCTTTTAATAGTTTCTATGCTGCTGGTAATAGGAAGTGATACATCCAATGCAATTTTTTTACAGTATTCATGTAGAAATCCAGCAGGTGAGAATATAATGAACCGAAATCCTTTTATCTTTTTGAGTCGATTAATTGATTTGAGTATGATTTCGGGACCTATGCCTGCAGGGTCACCAATCGTTATACCAATCGTCATCATCAGATAATATCTACCTTTTCATCTTTTATAATATTATAGTAGGACACTGCTTCAGATTTAGGAACATTTCCTTCTGGTAATTTTATTGCTTCAATAATGAGAATCCTCTTAACAAAATCGATTTTAATGATGTCTTTTGGTTTAACATCCTTTCGGGGTTTTGCAGTTATGTTGTTTAGTGTAATTAATCCTTGATTACAAAGTGCTTTGGATTTTGTTCTGGTCCTGACAACCCTGATTTTCTTTAAAAAAAGGTCAAGCCTCATTTACAAATTCTAACCTACCAATAAAAATGAAGAATGATTAATTAAGATAGATAAGAGATTGCTTTGCAATACCTGATATTTTACTTCTCTTTTGATAAGTTTTTCTTAAGTATATTTTCTACATAGAAATTGGGTAGGATACGCTCCAGTAATTCATCTGTCTTCTCTTTTGTCCTCTTTTGAATTATGAAATCTTTAACAATGTGACTGATTTCATCAAGTTCAGGAATTTTTTGCTCTGGTCTTCTTAAAATCTTAAAAATGTGGAAACCAATTTCAGTTTTTACAGGTTCGCTTATGCCACCTTCGTCAAGGTCTTTTATTGCGTCTTTGAAAAGAGGATTCAACTGCTCAATGAATATCTCTCCTATATTACCACCATTTTCCTTTGTTTCAATATCATCAGAGTATTTTTTTACAAGCCTTGAGAAATCTTCTCCTTCCTCTGTCCGTTTTTTTAAGTTTTGAGCGAATCTCTGTGCTCTCAGCGTATCAAGACTTGTAATTTTTACCTTGAACAATATTCTCTTAAAGTGTATTTTATTATCCCTTTTTCCAACACATTTAAGTAAGTGAAATCCATCTCTTCCCTGAGCAATTGTTAGTTCATCTACTTTTAATGAAAACGCTATTTCGGCAATTTCAGATGGAAGCTCTTCCTTTGTTACAAATCCAAGATCGCCACCCTTATTTTTTAGCTTCCCATCAGAGAATTTGCTTGCAAGTTCACCAAAGTCCTCATTAAATTCCAACCTTAGAAAAACTTCGTTGATTATTTCCTGTATTCTCACCTCTTCATTTTTTGATGGTTTTGGAAGTATAAAGATGTGGGCAAGTTCTACCTTAAGGGGTTCTGCGAATGAATCTCGGTTTACAGTGTAAAAATCTTCAATCTCTTTCTCAGTCACAAACATCTCAGAGCCAAACTCTTGCTGAATAAGTTTCTGGAGTAAGAGATTTTCTTTTATCTGTTTTCTGTAATTTTCCTTGAATGTTTTTAAAGTGAGGCCTTCTTCTTCTAATTTTCTATTAAATGCTTCCTCATCCGGGAATTGTGATTTCATATCTTCAAGGGCTCTTTCGAGTAATTCATCAATTTCTTCTACTGTAACCTCAAG
>JAGMEZ010000644.1 GCA_023127905.1 Caldifarciminota bacterium | reverse complement strand
CTACTAATATACAATTAATTAAAAACCATTCTTTCATAATTTAACTTTATCCTTTATCCTTACCATATCTCCCTTATGTTATTCCCCGTCGGTGTTTTCGGCTTTTCTTCTTTCCCCCTTCATCATCATCCTCTGAATAGTAGTAATAATAGTAGTAATAGTAGTAGTAGTTATAGGAACCATAAACCCGTCTTACATCGACATCGTTGAGGACGCAGCCCAATACTTTTACCTTTGCATATTCTGCATTGTTTTTGGACTTTTCTGCTACATCCCTATCAGTCTTTCCGGAACGGACAATTAGAATTAATCCGTCTGCTTCTTTACAAAGGACGATAGGGTCGGTTACCGCTACCATTGGAGGAGAGTCCATCACAATAATATCAAACCTACTCTTCAAGTCCTTCAGAACTTCCTTCATCTTCTTTGAACCGAGCAATTCCGATGGATTTGGCGGAATGGGACCGGATGTTATTACAGATAGGTTCTCGACATCCGTTCCCTGAATGGCATCATCAAGTTTCAATTCCTCTGTCAAGACCTTCGAAATGCCATTTTCTTTCTTCAATTTGAAAAGATGGTGTATCATTGGTCTTCTCAGATCAGTATCAATAAGCAGGGTTTTCTTTCCTGCCTGTGCCTGTGTAATGGCAAGATTACTCGCAGTTAGTGTCTTTCCCTCCTTTGGTGCCGGACTTGACACAACTACCGTTTTTATACCACCATCCACAGATGCAAACTGAAGGTTTGTCCTCAGGCTTCTGTATGATTCTGATACGGGAGAACGCGGCTTGAAATGAGTAATAAGCCTTTTTTCAACGTCTTCAGTTTCCCCTCTCTTATTATTTGAACCTCTTGAACGTATAGAAGGTATCGATGCAAGAAGTGGAATTTTTAAGCTCTTCTCAACATCATCAATCCCTTTGATAGATGTATCAAAATATTCAATAACGAATGCAACTCCAACAGAAATAATGAGTCCCATTATAAAACCAAGCATTAGATTGGTTATCTTCTTTTTCATTATCTTTCTTGAAGGAACAAGTGCACTATCCAGCATCGATACCGTCCCGATCTCGCTCGCTTCGGAAATCTTTGCTTCTTCTGCTTTCTCAAGCAGCATCATATATATTTTTTCGTTAGCCTTTCTCTGTCTTTCCAATCGCGCAAGTTCTATCTGGTCATCAGGAATACGTTTAAATCTTCCCTCGTAAATCCTTAGTGTACTGAGGTATGCCTTTTCTTTTGCCTTTGCAACCTCAATATTTATCTGAAGAAAAAGTGATTTTAAAATAAGCTCCTGAACTTGTGCCAATGCATCAATCTGTCCTCTATTCTTAAGTAGCGTCACAATCGTCTCGTTCATCTTCTTTTTGATAGCATCGATCTTATTATCGATTTGGCCAATCTTTGGGTCTTCAACATCATATCCCTGAATAAGTAAAGCAGCTTTATCCTTCTCAAGTGTCGATAATGAATTCTTCAGGTCTTCTAAAAGTGGAAGGGAAATATCTGTTGAGGTTTCCAGGAATTCTTTTTGTTCAAGAGTAAGTTGAGATTTTACTGCTTCAAGATTCTTTTCCACAACTTTCCTTTCAACCTTTACCTTTTCATATAACGTCTGTAACTCTGCTAATTGTGAAATAAATACTTCTGTTTCCTTTTTTAGCCCAAAAGCCTTGTGTGTTTTCTGATAGTCACGAATGTCGTCTTCCGCCACTTTTAACTGTTCTTCAACAAGATCCATCTGCTCCTCAGCAAATTCTCTCACGCCGCTCACTTCTCTTCGTTTATCCTCTATGTTATACTGGATATACGTCTCAGCAACCTTATTCGCGAAGAGCGCTGCAGTGAAAGGTTTCTCGGTTTTGCTTTTTATTTCAATTATATCAGAACCTTTCACTGGATCGATCGTTATTGCCGAGGATACTTTGCCAATTATGGAGGATTTTTGGGTGACACCAACACTTTCCATCTCCGCAGAAGTGAAGTTTTCAGCAACCTTTTCCATCAGTGAACGACTTTTCAATATCAGGGTATGGTTTGTAATATAATTAGTCTTCGAATATCCAAAATCCATACCTGGAATCGCAGAGGGAAGTTGTTTAATGATGATGGTTGCTTTTGACTCGTAAACAGGTGGCTTTCGCAAAGTGAAATATAGTGTGGAAAGGAATGTTACGAAAAAGATTGGTAGAATCACCCACTTTCTTCTTAGAATAATTGCAATATAGCTCCGAATGTCTATCTTTTCCTCGTTCATAATGCCTGCACCAATAGGTAAAGGTTAATGAATATTACAAAACTGGAAAGGAAAGATGCGGTCGAACGTACTTTCTTCCAGAGATTTGATTTTATTATTACAATATCACCCGATTTCAGGAAGATCGGCTCCTCGGATTTATCAGCAGCAAGATATTTACCAAGATTTATCTCCATCTCCTCCTCTCCTGCCTGTCCCCTTACGAGCACAATATGAGCAAGGTCTGCATCAGGGGTTGGTCCTCCTGCGCGTGATATTAGTTCAAGAATGTCTGCATTAGGTTCAACATAATAGAGGCCCGGCGACTTCACCTCTCCCCATATATATAGTTTTGTTTTAATCCCTTTTTCCGAAATCTGGAATGCACATAGAAATGCAAGGAAAACAAGCATAATTTACCCCCTGAGTTAAAGAGTTTTTGTGAAAGAATAATTGTGTATTACCTTCCCCCCGCACACCAAGACATTTAGCCACGGTTACTGCACGGTTAAAGACAATAATTGTATATTACCCTCCCCCACACACTAAGACATTTAGCCACAGAATGACACAGAAAAATACAGAAATATTTAGTAATTTTAACATATAATAATTAAGTAATAGGGTTTAATCCTGGTGGATTGGAAGTAAATGCTTCGCATTTGAAGTAATCCTTCGACTTCACAGTTCGAATTCCTCACCACAAGCTCAGGACTTTGCAGCAGTTCGAGTCCCTCACTACAAACTCAGGATGGAAGTAAGCACTTTGTGCTGGAATGAGAGAGAATAGTGGGTCTGCCCCTACAGCCTGCGGCTACCCTACATCGTA
>JAGMEZ010000643.1 GCA_023127905.1 Caldifarciminota bacterium | reverse complement strand
GACAGAAAATGCAATTTATTGCACAGGAAGGGTTTTAACTTCCAAAATCAAGAAGCTTACTGGGCAGGATAATTATGAGGTAGGTAATGTCCCGGTTCAGGAAGTGATTAATCGAGAGCGATATTTAGAAACCATAATTTCAAAACAATCTGGTGGTTTTTCATTTGATATAATGAAGGATACTTTGCGCTGCGAGGATGAAGGGATTTGGAATGAACTGAGTAATTGGGCAGCTATCCTCCTACCATCGAAATTTGAGATTATGATTTCCAGTAGGTTTCAAAGTAGCAATGAATTTATTCCACTTAGTGATATAAAAAAAGTAACTGGTCCTCTTTTTTAAAATTTGAAAAAAGGATGTGAAAATGCCTGATTGGAACAGCCCTGTTTTGATAGAATTAAAAGATTTTATTGAGCGATACATTACTGCGTTGAATGAAGAAGATTTTGATATTCTCTCAACATGCTTTGCGTCGAAAGCGGTGCTTCATAGAGGAATGAAAAATTACGTTGGAAGGGATTCAATCATTAGCTGGTACAAAGCGCAACTCCCGCCTGGCAATCTAAAATTCGAATTAGTCGATGCTTCGGCAGGAATATTGCCTGACTCAAGTGCAAAATGTATCTTATGGTTTGAAATTATTGTTAAACATAATGACAAATTTAAGAGGGATATTCATATTGAGGCTATCGATTTGGAAAAACATTGCGGACACTGGGTAATTAAAACGTGTTTTGGTTTAGGTTATGATCCAGAATACCATAAAAAATACTTTGGTAAATTTACTCAAAATTTTAGAGATTAAAAAATTGGATTTCGGAGATGTGGTTTAAGACTATGATGCTTTTGGAGAATTGGGATGCTTGCTCTTTGAAGCAAATGCGTAGGATGTGGTGGGCGGGCTAAGAAATAAGATTTAGAAAATCAGGGAATAGAATGGCGTCCATTTTTTTCTGACCTTGACTTCTTCTCTATTTAATGATATAAAAAATACAAACGGAATAAAACCACGAAGGAAATCCCGTTATTAATAACGAAGATTTCCAACGGGGAAAAATGAAAAGTGAAAAGTATAATAACCAGAAATGAGCTTTTTACATCATTCAGTAAGTCCTGAGCTTGTCGAAGGGTTATTGCCATTTTTGGATTCGACGGCAAGAAGTAATTAGAATGGAACAAATGGTTAAGGAATTAATTAAGAAATTGAGTGAAAACAATATCTCAGCCTGCTATGTGAAGAACAGGGGAGAGGCTCTCGAGAAGGTTATATCGATGATACCCGAAACCAGTATTGTTGGATTCGGTGATTCGCTTACACTAAAGCAAATAGGTGTGGTGGATAGATTAGAGCAAGGTAATTATACTTTCCTGAATCCCTGGAAACCTGGTATAAGCGTCGAAGAGAACATCAAACTCAAGAAACAATCTCTAACCTCAGATGTGTTTGTGACCGGTACGAATGCGTTGACACTAGATGGCCGGATTGTCAACGTAGATGGACACGGAAACCGTGTGGCAGCAATGCTCTTCGGTCCAAGCAAGGTTATCATAGTAGTAGGGATTAACAAGATTGTCGAAAACCTTGAGGAAGCTTTAAAGAAGATCAGGAATAAGACTGCTCCGTTAAATGTTAAACAACATCCAGACTTAACTCCAATGCCACCGTGTGGTATAACTGGTGTATGTAATGACTGTTCTTCGCCATGGAGGATTTGCAATAAAACAGTTATTATAGAGAGAGAATACAACAACAATAAATATAAGCCGATTATAACAGTGATAATAGTTGGTGAAGAGTTGGGAATATAGTATGTTGTTTAACCTAAAAATGCAACGAGAAACAAAAAAGTTATTTCCATTTTCCAGTTAACCCGTTGGAGTTTACTCATATGAGCCTACCCATAGGAGCGAAGCTATTCAACTGGATGCAGCAAGAAATTAAAATTCCCTTGACGTTTAGTGAAAAATATCTTATATTGTCTCAACTATAATTATAATACAGTATTGTGGACATTGGAAGACAAAAAAATGAACGCTGTCCCCGTTTTCTATTTTCCTATTTTCGTCCCTATTTTCTCAAATTGCGACTTCTATACGGAACGATTAGAAATCACCATTTTGCCTGAAAGTGAATGAAAAATGTATAAAAAAGTAACCCGTTCCTTATTTGTAATTTTAATATTATGTTTTGCTCATTTGCAAGGTGCTGAGGAAATTTCTGAGATTAGTATAATATCTGCAGGAATAATAGTTATTGATGGTGCATCATTAAGATCTGAACCAAATGACAGTTCAGAAATTATTAGAGAATTAAGTTTTGGCATTCCTTTTTATATTCTTAGGAGAAAAACCTTCGTTGATGGAAAGAGGCGGTTTAATTGGTATAAGATAAAACTTATAGATAGTGAGATAAAGGGATGGGCGGTGAGTACCGAGTGTAGGGAAGGTGATAAAGCGATTTTTGATTTAGATAAGACAGATCTTTCTGGACTTTATTACTCAGTAGGTAGTAAATCATTATGGAGATATAATGATTACGATATTGCGGAAAAGATTTTTTTGTATATTCTTGAGAAGTATCCGAATAGAAATATTCCAATAAAAGAAGAAATCTTTGATGAAATTATTTATATAAATGGAAAGTTAGCTACGTGTAAAATGCTAGCAGAGGTATATAAGAAAAAGAAGGATTATCAAACATCAATAAAGTATTACAGAAAAATAATGTATTTAAAGGAAGCAGAAAGAAGAGATGTTGCTGAGGCTATACGCAATATTATGATCGTTTATAAAGATGACTTGAAAGATGAAGTAAAAACAGTTGATATTTGCCATAAAATTATTAAAGAATTCCCTGATGAGGAAATTTCTGGATTTGAATGGAACCTTTGGATTGATATAGAAGCTGCTAGAGTGATTGTAGATTTATATTCTTTAGAGAATGAAGATATTGAGAAGTTAGAAAAAGAGTGTAAAAGAATTATAGCGGAAACAGCAAATCCTCCTGTTATTCTAATTGCAATGCGCGGACGAATAATAGCTCAGATATGCTGGGGTAAATTTGATTTAGCACTTAAATCACTATTAGAGGTAATAAGGAAGTATCCAAGAGAAATTAGATCCTATTTCAAGACACCTGTAAACTTTTCTATTTCTCCCTTAGCAAGTGCAATAGAAGCTATTATAAGTGAATATGGAGATTATAATAAAGCGCTTGATTTTGCAAAAACAATTAAAGATAGTATACAAGAAGAAGAGATAGCATTCTTTACTAACTATAGAATTGCACAATTATTAGATGAAGGTAATGGTAGTAGAGAACAGGTTATTTCATCTTATGAAAAGGTTTCTGATCAAAAAATTTGGTTCTGGGATCCAGTAAAAAGGAGCGAAATAGGCTCTTCAGTAGCAAGAAAACGAATTAAACAAATAAAAAAATATGAAGTAGAGAAAGCGACTGTTGCAGAAGAAAATGTTATTTGTAAGCCAGGTCTTCGTTCGAAAACAAAAAACTTTAGGACTATTTCAAAGGGTACAGAAGTAAAAATTATTTACAAAGATAGAGAATTAATAGAACTTGATGAGAAAGTAGGGAATTGGGCAAAAATTATGTTGCCCGATGGTGAAATTGGTTGGATATTTGATGGTTTTCTTTCGCTTATTTTAAAAAAAACATTCTTTTCACCATTAAAGAAAAAAGAACAGATTTGGTGTATGGAAGGCGCAAATTCTAATAGAACAAGTACCATTTATGGAAAAAAAATAAAAGAACCTACCTTAATTAAAATAATTCCTAATATAACAAGTAGGGAAGTTGTTTTTTCTGACATTAATGATGATAGCATAATGGATATTTTTGCAAATTCGCCCAAAGGTCTTGTCGCAATTGATGGAATAACACATAAAGTCATATGGTCTTTTGATTGTAGAAATGGTTCTATTCCACTTATTATAAATAACTCGGTATATATAGTAGCTTTTGTTGAAAATGGAGAATATCTTTTCTCGCTTAATAAAAGGACTTCTAGGCTTGTATGGAAGGTTTTAATAGGCAAACGGGGACATGGTTTATCTCCTTCTTCCCCTGCGGTTGATAATGACTTAATTTATGTTGGATCTTTCGATCATACGCTTCTTGCTGTTGATATTAAAAAGGGAAAAGTAGTATGGAAATTTGATTTATCATACCCTGTAGTTGGTGCTGTTACTGCAGCGAATAATCTTGTTTATTTTTCTTCAAGAGAGAAATTTGACAGCAAAGATTATCTTTATGCACTGGACGCTTTAACCGGAAAATTAAAATGGAAGTTTGAATTCTCCCCAAAAAGCAAAGGGTATGTACCGGGTGTTGGTCTTGAAAAAGGAAGACTGTTTTGTTGTGGCGCTAATGGATATCTTTATGCATTAAATGCGAAAACTGGTGATTTGATATGGGAAGAGCAAGTTGCAAATGAAGGAGGTTACTTAACTTGGTTTCGACTATCTATCAGGAAAGGAGTTTTATATTATGCAACACCGGGAAAGGAAGTCTATGCAATAAATGCCAAAACAGGGAATATAAAATGGAAGTATACTTATACACATTCCCTGTGGGGGACCCCAGCCATAATTAACGATGCACTCTACATAAGATCCATAGATAGTTATATTCATGCAATTTCATTAAAAGATGGTAAGCTTCTTTGGAAATTTAAGACTGATAGTGGCGCTTATGGTGGGATTTATTCACCCACTGTAGCGCAGGGACTAATCTTTATTGGTTCCACTGATAGAAATTTGTATATAATTGGAGAAGGGATGGAAGATAATGAATCTCTGCAGACTTCGAAAAGTACAAAAATTAAATTACTAGTAGTAATGATGATAATAGTAGTTATAATTGGTGTCTATTTTCTATCTAAATTGAAAGGTTATAAAAAGTAGCCTGTCCCCCTTTTCTAACCTTGACTTCTATTCCATTTGGTGATATAAGAATTACTAATGGCAAGAAAAATTAGATGTAGTATGACCAGCAAAGAACTCTTTCTAATATCCTTAATTTTATTAGCTTTTCCACTAATAGCCTTTTGTACACATTACGATGATTTTTTTGTCTATTTTGAGGATGAGTATCTCCAGGGGAGTTCCGTTTGCACTAAAATAGTTTTCGGTCCGGATTATGAGTTTTTAATACCTCGTAAATTCAATGAACTATTTGGAACAGATGACCTTGATGTTTATTCCGCAATCCTTAGAAGATTAAAGGAAGAAAAACCGAAGATATACAAAAGGACAGAGCTGTTAACTGATCATAGAGAAGACTGGTGTTATGAAACTCTTAGCGTAAAGACGGATGTCAAATCGCAAAGAGAGTTTATAACAATAAAGAATGAAATTGTTTGTTCTTTTTCAGATTATGGTGAGAATAAATACACAGTTTTTACTTTCACAAATCCTCAGTTACAGAAAGAATACGGGGGTAAAACATTCTCAAAAAAGGATATTACTGTTCCTGTATTTTATTTGACAGATAAAATACCAGAAAAGCCAGAATTATTTTTCCCTGAAGAACCGCATATGGAACAACCTGTTGAAACACTCCTAATAGAAGTACCTCAGAAGGAAGAAAAGCTTGAGAATAAAAAGCTAAAAGTTTTTATTAAATTCTCAATAGGTTTGAATAT
>JAGMEZ010000642.1 GCA_023127905.1 Caldifarciminota bacterium | reverse complement strand
TCCATATGGATGAAAAAATAAAGGATTATATACTCAACATTGTTTTTGCGACACGATTTCCCGAGAAATATGGAATTGATGATCTGAAAGGAATGATTGCATACGGAGCCTCACCAAGGGCATCAATCTACCTTACCTTGACTTCAAAGTCTTACGCATTTATAAAAAGAAGGGGATATGTGATACCAGAGGATATAAAATCGATCGGATACGACATACTTAGACACAGGATTATCCCGACATATGAGGCAGAGGCAGAGGATTTGACAACTGATGATATAATAAGGAAAATATTTGATGAAATAGAGGTTCCATAGTGCTTCCAAAAGAAGTTCTCAAGCATATAAGAAGAATAGAGATAAGAACAAAAAGACTTGTTAACGAGGTCTTTTCAGGTGAATACGAATCTGTTTTTAAAGGACATGGAGTGGAGTTTTCTGAGGTACGGGAATATGTGCCAGGTGATGATATTAGAAGGATAGACTGGAATGTAACTGCAAGGATGGGGCATCCTTATGTTAAAAAATTCCAGGAGGAAAGAGAGCTTACACTTACGTTTGTTGTGGATGTAAGTTCATCGGAGTACTTTGGATCTATTTCACGGCAGAAGATAAATCTTGCAAGCGAGGTAACTGCTCTTCTTTCTTTTTCTGCTTTATCGAACAACGATAAAGTCTCTCTTCTTCTTTTCTCAGACAGGATAGAGAAGTTTGTCCCACCTAAAAAGGGACGGAGACATATATTGCGAATAATACGAGACCTTCTCTATTTTAAACCTAAAGGAAAAGGGACAAATATAAGCATAGCACTTGAACATCTTAACAGGGTAATAAGAAAAAAGAGTATTGTTTTTCTAATAAGTGATTTCCTTGATAAGGGATTCGAGAAACCCATGAAAATAACAGCCCGTAAGCATGATTTGATAGCAATTAGGATACTTGATCCCCTGGAGCTTTCTATTCCTGGGTTTAGTGGATGGATCCTGCTGGAGGATGCAGAATCAAGTAATATTGGATGGATAGATACCGGTGATAGAAAAAGAAGATTGGATTATGGAATGAAAAAAATGGACTTACTTGAGAAACAAAGTGAATTTTTCTCATCGAACGATATAGACCTTATTGATTTAAATACGTCCAAACCGTATGTGGATGAACTTGTAAGGTTCTTTACAACAAGAGAGAGGAGATTAAGGACCATATGAGTACAGTACTGGCTCTCGTACCGATGATCTTTCTGATGGGTTGGAGAACCATATCTCCCCATATTCCTTCTGTGAAGCAGGAAATTGATAGAAGTGAAGCAACGATAGGTGACAGGTTATCATACAGGATTGAAATTCTTACAGGTGAAGAGCAGGAGGTGATTATCCCAGAAAATCAGCCATATTTAAGTAAATTTGTTGTTAAAAACCGCAACATTCGGATACATACACGGAAGGGTGTCAAGAAGACCACTCTTGAATATGAACTGGTATCATACGATGTAGGTAAAGATACAATCCCCGAGATAACTATTCTTGTTAAAGAGGGTGGCGATACTCTGGATTTAAAAACACAACCTTTTCCTGTCGAAATAAAAAGCGTTGCACCTGGTTTGACAGGGGGAGAAGATATAAAAGGATTAAAACCACAGCTTGGAATCAGGCTTTCATATTGGTATTTCATACTCGGATTCTGTTCATTGTTGTTTGTGGCGGGTTTGATAATTCTTTTACTGAAAAATAGAAGGAGAAAAATATCTTTAGAGAGGATTGAAAAGAAACCTCCATGGGAAATTACGCTTACTGAACTCAAAAGACTCTCTGAAAGCGAACCGCTAACGGGAGAGGAGATAAAACTCTTTTATATTAAACTATCTTTTATCCTAAGAGAATATTATGAGGCTCTTTATGAATTCCCTGCAGTTGAAAACACAACGACTGAGATAATCGGACATCTTAAGAGAAGGAAAGATTTCAAGCAGCATCTACAAACAACGCGTAATTTTCTTAGTAAAAGTGATCTTGTAAAGTTTGCAAAATATATACCCTCTCCATTTGACGATGAGAAAGAAATTTGTATGGTTAAAGAGATTGTGGAGAAGACAAAAGAAGAGGAAGAAGAAAAAGAAAAGAAAGAGAAAGAAAAGAAAGAAGAGGAAGAAG
>JAGMEZ010000641.1 GCA_023127905.1 Caldifarciminota bacterium | reverse complement strand
GACTGATAGGTTTCTCTGCTCATCTATCGCAGTTGAGATGGCAAAACCAGAAGTGTCCAGGACTGTACCAGATGTATCTAACCGAGCGCCATAGATATCAGCATCTCCATCGCGAAAGTCCTCCCAGACAACAAGGTAGTTAATTCCATCAAAGGCGACTGACGGATTTTGCTGGTTATCTATTGCAATTGAGATAGCAAAACCGGAAGTGTCCAGGACTGTACCAGAAGTATCTACCCGAGCGCCATATATATCGACGTTTCCATTACGATTGTCTTCCCAGACAACGAGATAATTTATTCCATCAAAGGCAACAGGTGGAAGATAGGGGTTATTTGTTGCAGTAAGACCTGAAATACTGGTCGTATCCAAGATATTACCGGATGGATCAATACGGCCACCAACTATTTTACAATAACTTCCACTGCTCCAGGTTTGCCATACACAAAGGTAATTTGTGCCATCAAAGGCAATGGAAGGATATCGTTCGTAATATCCTGCGGTTGAAATGGGAATACCAGTGGTGTCCAGCACCACGCCAGATTGAGCAACCCGCGCCCCATAGATATCATAAGTATTACCAGGCCAATTACGTAAGTCGTGCCAAACACAAAGGTAATCTGTGCCATCAAAGGCAACAGAAGGCCCATAAGTAGTTACCTGTTCGGACAAGATAGCAATACTTTCGGTATCCAGAACAGTACCGATTGAGTTTACCCTGGCTCCATAAATGGACCATTGTCCGGTCACAAAAAGAGAATTCCCGTGACGATTGTCTCTCCAGGCAACAAGATAATTTATTCCATCAAAGACAACAGCAGGTTCCCACTGGCTATGTGTGGTAGATGAGACAATGATGCCTGTAGTATCTAATACAGTACTTTGTGGAGTTACACGGGCACTGTGAATGTTCTGTCCAGTACACTCTACGTTACGAATGTCCATCCAGGTAACCATATAGTTTGTTCCATCAAAGGCAATCGCGGGTTCCGGATCAATACCCATACTATGACCATTTCCAGTTGAAACAGGAAACTCTGAACCCTGGATACTACCAGATGGGCTTACCCGAACGCCATAAATATCATAAGTAATGCCGCTACGACCATCCTGCCACACGACCAGATAATTATTGCCATCAAAGGCAACCGATGGATATATCTTTGCACCAGAATGGGATATACCGAACCCACCTGGATCCAGTACCGTGCCAGCAGGACTCACCCTCGCACCATAAATAATATAATCAGAGGGTCCATAATCGTCCCAAACCACCAGATAATTTGTACCATCAAAAGCAACAGAGGGGTACCACTGGTTATAAGGTCCAGTAGCAATAGGAATACCAGCAGTATCCAGAACCTCACCTTCTGGGGTCACCCGAGCACAATACAAATCAGACCAAGTAATACCTCCGTAAAGATTTTCATCACCCCACACGACCAGATAATTCTCCCCATCAAAGGCAACTGATGGAGCAAATTCGTCGGTAGTAGCGTCAATCGAAATAGGGATTCCCATAGTATCCAGAACCGTGCCTGACGGGCTCACCCTTGCACCATAAATGCTGAATTTATTAGTGCGACCGTCTAACCAGACAGCAAACCAATTTGTGCCATCAGATGCTACAGAGGGAAACCACAAGTAACAGTAAGGCCCGCTTTCTTGACCTGCAATATAAATGCCCGCCGTATCCAGAACCGTGCCTGAGGTATCTACACGTGCGCCATAAATACAGGACCACCAATGATAGCGCCTGTCGCCCCATACTACAAGATAATCTGTGCCATTAAATGCAACCGAAGGATTATCTCGGCTATAAGCCCCGGTTGACACAAGAATCCCCCCAGCAGGATCAAGTACTTCACCCGATGGGGTAACTCGAGCAGCATAAATATCAAAAAAATCAGAATGTCCTGTCTCAGAATAACGGCGATTATCTTGCCAGACAACTAAATAATTATTGCCATCGAATGCTATTGAAGAACATTTCTGGTTATACGGCACTCCAATATAAACAACATTCGTATCAATTAAGAATTCGCCCGCTCTTGGCCATCCTTTCTTAAAAGATGATTCTACTTTGGAGGGGTAGACTGCTATGCTCAATAATACTACTCCTAAAATAATAAATAAATTTCTTTGTGTAAACATAACTAACTCCTTAAATCAAACTTTACTGCAAACGCAGAATCTTTTTTGTAAAATGATAATCTCCCACACTCAATCTACAGAAATAGACGCCGCTTTGTACCTCATTGCCAGAATCGTCCCTGCCATCCCAGGAGACGGCAGAAGCAGGAAGCAAGATGCCAGAAGCAAGATTAAATACTTTTACTATTCTTCCGCTTACGTCATATATTTTCAAAGAAATATCTTGTGTCTTGTTTCTTACATCTTGCATCTGAACATCTGATATCTGCCATCTGATTTCTGTCATCTCCTTAAATGGATTTGGATGGATATCTAATCTATAATCAATAATCTCTGATTCAGAATTCCAAACTCCTTGCTCAATCTCGTATTTCACAGTGTAGTAGTCAGCATTGCCACCTATGTATGCATATCCCGTAACGATGATGTTACCTAAGTGATCTGTGGCTACACCAAGGGCCCAATCATCATCTCCTAAGTCGATTGTATCAGCCCAGAGGATTTTGCCATCTGGGTAATACTTCACAGTATAGTAATCTGCGTACTGAGGGTTTGAACACCATGATGGTCCGGTAACAATGATGTTACCTGAGGAATCTGTAGCAACACCACAACCACCTCCTGAGTCAATTGTATCGGTCCAGAGGATATTGCCATCTGGATCATATTTCACAGTGTAGAAGGTAGGGACGTATAATTCCACTCCGGTAACGATGATGTTACCTGAGTTATCAGTGGCTACTGCCTTGCCATATTCAAAGCTTCCTAAGTCGATTGTATCGGTCCAGAGAATATTGCCATCTGGGTCATATTTCACAGTGTAGTAGTCAGTGTTGCCACCAATAGATACATATCCGGTAACGATGATGTTACCTAAGTAATCTGTGGCTACACCAAGGGCACTATCATGATATCCAAAGTCGATTGTATCGGTCCAGAGAATATTGCCATCTGGGTCATACTTCACAGTATAGTAGTCAGTGTTGCCATCAATAAATACCTGTCCAGTAACGATGATATTACCTGAATGATCTGTGGCTACACCAAGGGCACTATCATCATATCCAAAGTCGATTGTATCGGTCCAGAGAATATTGCCATCCGGAGCATATTTCACAGTGTAGTAGTCATAATTGCTACCAATAAATACATGTCCGGTAACGACGATGTTACCTAAGTAATCAGTGGCTACACCATAGGCATAATCCTCTGCTCCTAAGTCGATTGTATCGGTCCAGAGAACATGACCATCTGGGTCATACTTCACAGTGTAGTAGTCATAATTGCTACCAATAAATACATATCCGGTAACGACGATGTTACCTGAGTTATCAGTAGCTACACCAAGGGCCCAATCCTCTGGTCCTAAGTCGATTGTATCAGCCCAAGCGATTGGTGGATGCTGTCCCCTTGCCTGACTGATCGGTAACACGATAAATCCGATCAGTCCCCAAAAAAAGATAAACCATCTCATGTTTCCTCCTTTTTTCTTTTACACAAATATCCACGAATGTAAGCACGCATTTATCCCAGTCTCCTTATCCTTTACCTCAATAGTATCACCTCCTTGGTAAAACTATGTTCGTTCACAATCAGTTGTGCAAAATAGACACCAGCAGGGACTTTCTTGCCAGAGTTATCAGTACCATCCCAGCTAATCTGCGTAGGGTGTAGAGCGTCGAGCGTAAGGCGTGAAAAATCTTTAACCAACCTTCCTGTAGCATCATAGATACTCATTGTGACTTGGGACTTGCCCTGAACTTGATTCAGGGTTGGAACTTGGAATTTGATAGTTGTCAGCTTTTTGAATGGATTGGGATAACTCTGCAGGATATTAGAATCTTCAATAAAAGAATATGTAGCATTCGCCTCTATACCTGAAAATTCACCCTTGTCAAAGTAAATGTGAAATTCACCGCTGCGTTCATCTCCCCAGACAGTACAAGGGTTTCCATCACTATCTAAGCACAAAGATGGAACCATTTGGGCTAAACCTGAGGCAGCGGAATCATTTACCAAAACATTCTCTGACCAATTTGCCCCACTGTCTTCTGATATTGCAAAGAATATATCCCAAGATCCGTAGCGAAAATCTTGCCAAAGACAATAGATACAATTTTCATCAAGACAGGCTACATTCATCCTTATTTCTCCTATACCAGGATTCTGATACCAAGAGGTATCACTCACTACAACCGAAGGTATCCAAGAACCGCCACCATCGGTCGATTTCGAAAATCTAATCTCACAATCCCCGCTTCTCCAATCATACCAGGCGCAGGTAAGGATTCCATTAGGAGTTAATGCAATATCTGAGTGAAATTGGCGACCTGAAGATATATCATTGATCCGCCCCATTACCTGCCAGGTTGAACCATCATCCGTAGATCTAGATAAATAAATATCGGAGTCGCTGTATCCTTTGTAATAAGAACAAAAGATAGTATCACCATATGCCTCCAAGATGGGAACTTTAGAAGACATACCACTTATCTCAACACTTGAACTCCAGGTCATGCCTCCATCAGTTGACTTACTGAAATAGTTTCTCTCATCAACCCGAGTATCAGTCCATACTATCAAAAGATCATCTCCATTAACAATTATCTCAGGACATACACAATCAGTACCAGAGGGGGCATCGTCAACTCTTATCGACGGTATCCAGCTACTTCCACCATCAGTTGACTTGCTGAAATAAATCTGACATTCAAATAAAATCATATCCTGCCAAACGCAATATAGATTACCAAAGGAATCAACAGCAAGGCATGGATAAAGGCAGGCTTCTCCAACATCATCAATTCTTACACTCGGCATCCAGGTATTTCCCATATCAATTGATTTGGAGAAGTAAATATGGATATCAAACGCTCCAGTATAATCGCTACTCCAGACTACAGAAAGGACATCGTTCGGGTCATTGACTATCCATGGTTCAATGCAGCCGAAGAAACCACCAGTAGTATCACTAACCCTTACATCTTCTCCAAACTGGGCTGAGGCAGTGTTGACTAACATAAAGATAATCACAAAAAAACTGAGACTGAAATTCCTTAAAACATACTTTATTATTGCCCTTTTTTCTCCAAAAAAATTCATCATTTTATTTTTCCTCCTAAACTTCACTGCAAACGCAGGAGTTTTTTTGTTGACTGATAATCTCCAGCAACGAACCTACAGAAATAAACTCCACTCTGTACCTCTTTTCCTCTTTCGTCTTTTATCTAAAAAAAACTTAATTTTATCATTCCTCACCTCCTTGCAATTTTTTCCCTGTTTTCAAAATCTCATCAGAAAAATAGAAATTTTCCATTTCTAACATTCTTGGTTGAATTATAATATAATTTGTATGTTGTTTTAAGGCTACGTGGTCTTAAAAAGCTTTAATTTTCAAAGGTTGACAGTTTTTTATTTTTACTCTTGACAAATAGTATTATTAAATGTATAATGTTTCCACGTATGTATAATATCCAGCCGCAATTACGCTTAAATATTGTTCAACACTATCTGGAAAATGGAACATCTTTAAGAACAACTGCCCAAAAATTCAATGTTCATTATTTAACTGTTTTCAAATGGGTTAAGCTCTACAAAAAAAAGGGGGAAGAAAGGCTTTTATCTACTTATAAAAGACCCTGGAACAGAACCGAAAAGAAACTGGAAGAAAAAATCGTGCTTCTAAAGGAAAATGACCCATGCTTAACTGTAAGAAAGACAAGAGAAATCCTTGGAAAACACGGAATTAAGATTTCTATTAAAGGAATATGGGGCATCTGGATAAGATATGGATATGCAGGATTCAGAAAAGAAGAGCTGAGTAACAATTTTATAGATCATTGTCCTTGGTCAAATGAAGCAACAAAAAAATTCGAACAGGCAAAAGAGATATTTAATCTCGGAAATACAGAAAAATCTGCCCAAATATTGAATTCTATCCCGGTCCTTCCCAAAAACGATTTCATCCTTCAAATTCCTGATAATCATTTGAACCTAAGAAGGCGAGTAGAAAAAATATCCTCTTTATTTGGAAAGATTCCAGTGCAATCTTACCTTAATAAAATAAGGAATCTGTATGAAGAGTGTATGAAAAGGAATTTGTATTATTCGGGTCTCAGGGTGGGGATTTTTGAAACAATGGCATTATCATGGGCAGCAGAACCGCTGAAACAGTTAAAGAAGATAGAGGAATTAAAAAATTTACTTAGCACAGAAGGAAATTATTATTCTTATCTACTTTTTGCGCCGCGGATTTCACTTCTTATTTCAGAAGGTATTGCTTATGCACACCTTTCAAAAATAAAAAAAGCATCAAAAATAGCCAGGATTTGCCGCAAACTATTGATAAAACGAAAATATATATCCCCTTCCTTTATGGATGATCTTGGAGCTTTATATATGAGCTTAGAGGATTTTAAAAAAGCAGAATACTGGTATATGAAATGTTTGGAAAATGCGAACGCGAAGGTAAAAGAGCTGAGTAAGTACTACCTTACTAATGTATTTTTTATGAAGGGCGAATATAAAAAAGCAATCCACACTTTAAAAAATGCAGACGTGTCTGAATGGGGCTCTGGATGGGGCTCTGGTTTTAGGGAACTTATATTTCAAGCTATGTGGTTTTTAATCAATGGAATGCCCCATAAAGCGATTTCGCTTTGTACCGAGATTCTTTTCTTATTAAAAAAAGAAGAGGTTCACGTAAACATAGTAGGCACGAATTTAATAATAGCAAGTGCATATTGCAGTCTTGGTGAAAAGGAAAAGGCGGAAAGAATCCTCAGGACTGTTCTTCCGTTTGTAAAAACTAAGCTTAAGAAACGAATAACTGTTCTTAAAATTCTTCTTTCCGGAACCACAAAAACCATATCCTACATCCCACTAAATGAAGACCTCTTGCCTGTAGAAAAACTTGCATTTCTCCTGAGG
>JAGMEZ010000640.1 GCA_023127905.1 Caldifarciminota bacterium | reverse complement strand
CAAAAATGTCTATTTACAGAAATGAGTATAAATTATAAAATCTGAATTGTCAAGTAAAATATTTTAAAAATCTTAAAATTAATGTTTACAAGACTGTTAACTTGTGTTAAATCATCTTTATGAATTATTCGAGAAAGTTTCATCCTTGGTGGTGGATTCTGGCTTGCTGGTTATCTTATGAATATGGTAACAGTGCGCAAACCAGCACAGAAAATACTTGATAAAATTGGGGTTCCGTTTGCGAAGCCAATATGTGAGCAGACCCGCCCCCAATTGATGGGTTGAGATTGTCGCATTTGAAATTATGAACGAATGCTCACAATGACATTTATGGTCTTAGAAAGAAAGAGATAGAAATAATTAAGGCAGAGATAATAGGATAGAACCTACCTTTACTCATTTTTCCTAAATCTCAAAGTATGAAATTTCCCTATTTTTTATTTCTTCCTTAAGACATTCTTTTACTTCGTTCTTCGCACTGAAGTAGATGATCTGCCATCCTGAATGTGAAAGTTTTTTTAATATAGCAATTTGTCTTTTTAATCTTTCTATATCCGATTTTACAAACGGGTCATCCATTATAAAGAAACCCTTTTCACCCTTTAGGATTTTTTCACCGAGGGCAAGACGGATGGAAAGATACAACTGGTCGAAAGCACCACTGGAAAGTTTTTCTGCGCTCAAGAGTTCACCGTTTTCTGATAAAACCTCCACTCTCCTATTCTCGGTATTATATCCAACATGCTTATACATTCCTTCGGTTATCTTCATAAAATATGCTGAAACAGGGCTATTCTTTCCAAAGAGGCTGGTGACCTTTTCCGCTTCTTCTTTCTCTATCTCCTCAAAAATTTCCATAACATTCATGACGGTTTCCCTCTTCCGTTTGTTTTCATCTATAAAGGAATTAAGCCTTTCTTTTATTGCATTCAGGTCAACAGTCGTTTTGCAATGCAAATAATCCTCTTCGGATGGAATTATATTACTCGTTCTTTTTTCGACTTCCTTTAATTCATCCATAAAGTTGCTCATTCTTTTTTTAATTTCTTTTTCCTCTTCGATGAGAGAGTTCTTTTTGTTCTTCAAACGAGAAACAGTTTTTTCATCATAATTTATGTCTGTAGCTTTGTCCTTATATACCTCATATTCATCAATCCTCGCATTCCAGTATTGCATTCTCTCTCCCTCAGTTTTTCTATCAATTCCAAAATAACTTTTCAATATTCCTATCTCTCTATCCCTTACCTTTTCCTGTTCGCTTTTTCTTTGGAGTTTTTCGTTGTATTCTTCCTTTGTTTCTACTAATGATTTTCTTTTTATCTTCTCTATACTCTTCTCACCTTTGTTGATTTTACTATGTAAGTCTGTAATCTCCTCTTTAATCTTTTTAATCTCCCTTTCTACTATCTCTAAATTGTTTTTAATACTATTACGCTCATTTTCCATTTTTGAGAACTCTTCCTGAAATCTGCTGATATTGAAGACTATATCATCGATAGTTTTGCTTGAAAGCCCCAATTTTGCAGACATTAATTTTATTTTTTCAAGCGTTCCTGCAAGCCCTGCTTTTTTCCTCAAGAAGAATAAGAGTACAATAAGTAAAGCTATTGCAATTGTTCCAAAGATTGCTATTGAAGACCCTAAAAGAGAAGACCGTTTCAGGATATATCCAATAATAGAGATACCGCACAGGAACCCAAATAGTATGTCTAAAATTGTTAAAGTTTTAAGAATTCCTTTTCCTTTCGCAATCTCCTGACTTGCTTTTTCATAATTCTTTATTTCAGGATTTATGTCTTCATCCAGTCTTTTCTTTCTATCTATGTAGACAAGAAAATCACGTTCTTTCTTTCCAAGTTCTTTCTTCTTCTCCTTAAACTCAACCTCTTTACTGACCAGGTCATTTTCGAATTTGCATTTCTCTTCTATATATTTTTTAATGTCCCGTTCGGTGTCTCTCCAAAGTTCTTCCTCCTCATTATTGTAAATTTCTAAGTTTTTAATTTCCCTCCCTGCTGTCTTTAGTGAATTCAATGCACTATTACATTTCTCGTATGTTTCTCTTTTGCGTGCATTATCGTAATCATTAAGTTTTCCATCAATCGT
>JAGMEZ010000064.1 GCA_023127905.1 Caldifarciminota bacterium | reverse complement strand
AAAGCACCTGCAATCTTTAATGCAAGCTCACGATTTAGACCAAATAGAGGACCGTATGTCGAAAGCAATGCCAGCGAGCAACTGAATCCTTCATTAAAACACGAACCAGCATAATCTACCTTACCCATATCTCAATCCTCCAATTTTTTCATTATCTCTTACTTTTATATTCAAAAAAACTATCCTGATTGACATCGCTTCCTTTAATCCCCCTAAAATCACACAGATTCACTTTTAACGTAGCCTATTTAAACATAATAATTTTCTTCGTAATATTTATGCTATCAACCGATTCAGGGAATACTTCCATCCGTAAGAAATAGACTCCTGCTGGCACCTTTTATCCAAACGAGAAAAACCTTATACGAGACTGATGTTTTTTTATAAACTTGCATTATTCACCCCTTACTGAATTACAATCAGTTTCCTCGTTTTTGAGCAGGTCACTGTTTTCAATTTGCAAAAATACATACCTGCAGGAATTAACCTACCTTCATCATTTCTTCTATCCCATTTCACAGCATAGTAACCTTTCTCCTTATATTCATCAACAAGTGTGCGCACAATCGCACCAGCAACATTGTAAACCTTCACCGTAGTTCGTCCGGATACCGGTATCTGAAATCTGATGTCAGTTATCTTATTAAAAGGATTCGGATGACTCTGTAGAAACGCATATTTGATAACTTCTATTTTTTCATCCTGCTTCTCCTCTACACCCATCGGACCGTGAAAACATGCACTATGCCTGAGGTCGTGCCTGAACATTGGCCAGCCTGGACCGGTTCCATCTCCGGCAGCCAGTGCATAGGCGCGACCATGGTTGTTCTGAGGCTGAGATGAAGTTGCATAACCACCAATAATAAAAATATCCAATTTCCCATCTCCATCAAAATCAGCAATCACTGGAGCGTGACCCATCTCGAAGGTTTGACCGTAATGAGCTTCTAAATCATATGTCCAGATCTCTTGACCATCATTGCCACTCAATACTCTAAGAATTCCATCGTCTGAACCAAATGCAACATCGAGTATACCATCACCATCTATATCTGCAATAGCAGCCCCTCGAAACATATTACCGCCCGTAGTATAACTCCAGAGCAAACTATCCCCAGTATGGGATAATACTCCTAGTTTGTTATACGAAACAAAAACTATCTCCAGATGGTTATCATTATTAAGATCGGCAATTGCAGTGGGAGCACCAATATAATAAGGTGCTGTATAATCCCACAAAAGAGTGCTATCATCGTTGAAAACATAGACATGATGATCATAGCAGCCAATGGCAATTTCTGGTTTACCATCCTCATCAATATCTGCAAATGAGCCACCATGGTACATGTGATCCTGAGGTACATCGGAATACCAAAGAGTAGAACCATCTTCTCCCTTTAAGGCATAAACTCTAAAGTCACCAGCCCACTGAACAACAAATACATCTAATGTTCCATCGTCATCCAGATCAAGAATATTAGGTCCAGACTGAATGTAACTATTGGAGCCTACGTTAATGTGCCAGGCTGTGCTCCCATCCTCGCCATTAAATGCAAAAACATGTCCATAAAAAGTACCAAGGATTATTTCAGGTTTACCATCATTATCCACATCAGCAACTGCAGGAGGTGAGTCAATACAATTTGGGTATCCTGTAGAAACATCCCATTCAACTGTTCCAGAATCACCATTCAGGCAGTAAACATGATATGGGGACGACGCAGGAACAACTACCTCCAACTCATTATCAAGGTCAACATCGGCGATTGCGGGAGATGCATCGTTGCAGCCATTTGTGAAGAATTTCCATTTAAGACTTCCGTCCTCAGCATTCAAGGAATATATATTCTCATCGTTAAAATATGTACCAAACACAATCTCTAAAAGTGAGTCTCCATCAATGTCACCGACAGCAGCTGAACCGAATGATGGTGCATCCAAATCATACCACCAGAGTATTTGTGGATATTGTGCCTCACAAATATACGGAGAGAATCCCAAACAAAAAATACCAACTATTATTAAATTTTTCATAATAAACAAGGGGTCAGGTCTTCACATTTGACATTAATTTTTTTATCAACAACTTCTTATATTCCATAAATCATCCCAATCCTTTATGTCAAATGTGAAGACCTGACCCCTCTATCTTCCCTTTATCTTCCATTACAATTGATAGGAAAGCGCTAAAGTATATGCATTAATTTTTTGGCTATACTTAATATCATCTACTTCACGTTCTCCCCAGTGATATTCGTAGAGGAAGTCGAACATGAACTTTTTCCATCCATAACCTGTACCAAGAGTTATACCCTTTCTGTCCACATCAGCAATATTAGTAAAACTAACCTGTTCATCAGGAACAGGAGACTCATCGTAGTAGAAGCCTCCTCTTAATGCTAACTCTTCCGTGAGATTATACTCCCCGCCAAAACGATAGCGGTTGCTGGCTTTCCAATCCCAATCTATTCTATTTCTTGTTCTTTCTATTTGTCTGAGTCGAGGACGATCCCCAACTATTCTGAAATCCATATCAGTTTTCCATGT
>JAGMEZ010000639.1 GCA_023127905.1 Caldifarciminota bacterium | reverse complement strand
TTTAATAGGGGAAAAACGAATCCTGATATTTTCCCGGAAGCAGAACACTTAATTGGGAACAGAGACAGTGATTTGAAGCCATTATGTGAGAGAAAATGGGATGCTGTAGTCGACACCTGCGGTTATGTGCCACGAATTGTTAAAAAATCTTCAGAATTACTTGCTAATAATATTCAACATTACACTTTTATTTCGAGTCTAAATGCCTATTCAGATTTCAGTAAACCTGGTGTTGATGAAGACTCTCCACTTGCTACCATTGAAGATAAAACTATTGAGGAAGTAACTGGTGAAACATATGGACCACTAAAAGTACTCTGTGAGAAAGCAGCTGAAAAGGCAATTCCTGGGAAAGTACTTACACTACGTTGTGGACTTATTGTAGGTCCGTATGATCCGTCTGATCGTTTTACATACTGGCCGGTCCGAATCAACCAAGGAGGAGAAGTATTGGCTCCATCCCCTCAAGAGCAACAGACCCAGTTTATTGACGCCCGTGATATCTCAGAATTCATCCTGCTTATGGCTGAAAGAAAGAAAACAGGTGTTTTCAATACCGTCGGACCTGATTACATACTGACAATGCAGCAGTTACTTGAAGAATGCAATAAAATTACAGGAAACAAAACAAATTTCACCTGGGTTAGCGAAGAATTCCTAACAGAAAATGAAACTTTTCCTCCCGTATGGTTACCAAAGAGTTGGGTTTGGCTATCACAGGTAAGTAACCAGAAAGCCATTTCAGCAGGGCTAACATTTAGATCTCATACAGAAACTATTAAGGACACACTTTCATGGCATACCACACGACCAAAAGATTATAAATTAAAAACAGGATTATCAACTGAACGTGAAAAAGAACTCCTCGAAATCTGGCACCATCAAAAACACAACAGCATATAGTTAATTGAAGATAACCCGAGAACAAGCACTAAACCTTTTCCTGAAAAGACAGCTATTAATCGATACAAAACTTCAAAAAGGAAAAACTGGGATACTGCAGACAATCGAAAAACTTGGCTATGTTCAGATAGATACCATAAACGTCATTGAACGTTCCCATCACATTGTTTTTTTTACTCGTTGTCCTGACTATAAAAAGGACTATCTTCATGACTTACAGGCAAAAGACAAAAAAATATTCGAATACTGGGCACACGCTGCATCTTTCATCCCCATGAAAGATTATCGTTTCTACCTTCCTGCAATGAAAAGAAAGCCTAAAAAGGGTTCATGGCTCGATAAATGGATAAAGGAACATCGTACATTGATAAAAAAAGTGAAAGAAAGGATTGTGAAGGAGGGTCCTTTAACAGCAAACAATTTCAAAGATGTTAAGAATAGAAAACGAGACCCCTGGTGGGATTGGAAACCAGCAAAATTGGCGCTTGAGGTGCTTTTTTGGAAGGGTGTCTTGATGATCAAAGAAAGAAGGAATTTCCAAAGGGTTTATGAATTGACAGAAAAGGTACTCCCAAAAAATTTAGACACTACAAAACCGACAGAAGAAGAAGAAAAAAAGTTTTTTATAAAAAGGGCATTGGATGCACTGGGTATTGCGACAGTACAAGATATCAATAAGTATATAGGAATTAGTGGTAAACTTAATGAATGGATAAAAAACATGAACGATTCAAAAGATATTCTAATAATTGAAATTGATGGATTAAAAAAACCTTACTATATTTTACCAAAAACTATATCAGAAATAAAAAAAACAAAATTAAAATCAAATAACAAAGTAAAATTCCTATCACCCTTTGATAATTCATTAATTCTTAGAGACAGAACAGAAAACCTTTTCGGATTCACTTACAGCCTTGAATGTTATATGCCTAAGAATAAAAGAAAATATGGATATTTCAGTTTACCGATTCTGTGGCAAAATAAACTTATAGGACGAATAGACCCTAAAGCTGACCGAAATAATAACATATTAATTATCAATAACTTACACCTTGAAGACAAGAAATTGGATTACGATTGCTTCTTTCCTGCTTTTACTAATTCTTTAAAAGAATTTTCCAAGTTTAATAATTGTGATACTGTCCAATTAAACAAAAACATACCTGAAAAAGTTACGTGTAATATAAAAAAATATCTTTAATGCTTTATATACAATTTTATCTATCTTAAAGGGCTTAGTTCCTTGACAGACTTAAAATATTTTTCAGAT
>JAGMEZ010000638.1 GCA_023127905.1 Caldifarciminota bacterium | reverse complement strand
CCTTGAGGTTTATAATAAGTGAATCTATGTTCACTTCTTCCTGGGCTTTTGCCAGGAACGGGATAAGTCCTACAAGTAGGATAAATAAGAACTTCTTCATTTGAACCTCCTTTTTTTAAATTTTAAAAGATACACCAAAATAATAAAGCCGTTTATAGGAACTTTTTACAGGTTCATTTAAATCGCCATTATGGTAGTCCAGTATATTAGTTCGTTCGGTTACATTATTGACAGAAAGATAGAAAACAGTTAGGTTATTTTGATAGAAAGAATGGAGATAAGAAAGGTTTAAATCCAGTTTATAATAATCAGGAACTCTTTCCGAATGAAAATCTCCACTGATTGGAGTATAAGGTTTTCCAGTGGCATAGGTAAATCTGGTTCCAATTGAGAGAAAGCTGGTAAGATCGAGATTAAAAACTGTATTAAGGTTATGCGTGATATCGAATTCTGGGGGAGCAGCACTAATGAAGTCCATCCAGTATCGTCTTGCAATTAGATATGAGTAAGATAATCTACCTTGCAATTTTCCAAAGTCTTTCTTGATAAAGAAATCGACCCCTTTTGCAAATCCGTTACCATTAGTGGTATATTTTAGTGTATTATCTTCCAATATTAACCGATCATAATCCTTATAGTAGGCTTCGATCCTTATAATATCATTCTCTTTATTATAATTGGCAGAAATGATATAGTGTTTTGCTTTCATAGGTTTCAATTCTGGATTACCATGATCGGGATCATAGTACATTGCAGCTGGGAATTGATGAAATATTCCTGTAGCTCCAGAGAGAGAAAAATTCTTTGACAGTTGCCATGTTAGTGAAAGGCGATCGTCGTGAGTATACTGTTTTCTCTCAAGTTCATAATCAAACCTTATTCCTGGTGTTAGTGATAAGTTAAATGGGAAGATGCTTGTCAACTCAATGAACCCGGAACCTATATTTGATTGATACTCGGAATCAAATTCCTTAGTGGGTAACGCGGGATCAAGACTGTCCTCTCCAGGTGCAATACCTTTGTAGCGGGTTTTCTGATCTTTAAATTCACCTCCATATCTTACTATACCAAATATTTTCTGTTCAAGTACTACCTTTACCTGGTTTAATTTATCCGTTGTTTTGATATCAAGGATTGATGTATCATTCACAGTGATTTCAGATGTTCCATTGAAATGGGAATGACTTATATTGGCGTCAAGAAATAGATTCTGGGATATAGGGTGAATAACCTTTAGGTTAATAAGGTTATTTTCACCATCACCGCTGTAAATTCCTTCCCATGTTGGATCTTCCAGTCCAACACCCACAACATCCTTTTCCCTGAAGAAAAAGAGTTTTGCAAGGCTTTCTTTTGAATATCTATATCCGAGATTCAAGTTTAAATCATAAGCAGATGGATACTTAGTAAAATATTCTTCTGTTTGGTTGAATTTAAACATTGATTCCGTATTGCTCTTATTTCCTGAGAAGTTAATCCCGAGTTTATCGTTAATGATAGGGAATGCGCCCATTCCTGAGTAATTAGCAAGCCCAAGACCGAGATTAATTGATGACTTAAGGGGTGGATCCAGGCTTTTCATTGCAAGGACGCCAGATAGAGCATTTCCATATATTACAGAGAATCCCCCGGAGGAGAAAAATGTTCCTTTTAGTAAAAAGGGAGAAAATGTGCCGAAAAATCCTCCAGTAGGGGATTCGTATCTATAAGGATGATTAACAATGGCTCCGTCCAATAGAAACATTGTTTCAGTGACCTCGCCTCCTCTCACAAATAGTCCTGCACCATCACCAAATTGTTGGACACCCGGGTATGATTTTATTGCCCAGCAGATATCAGC
>JAGMEZ010000637.1 GCA_023127905.1 Caldifarciminota bacterium | reverse complement strand
CTTGCTACATCGTTAAATCTATAATGCTTTAACATAGATGTTATCTCATCGTTGAGTTTCTGCAGTTTTGAAAGAATCCATTCACCTTCTTTTGTCTCTGGAATAACCAGTTCATCTTTAATCGTTATGTTTTCTTTCTCCATGGTCGATAAAACGAGTTTTGATGCGTTCCAAATTTTGTTTACGAAGTTCCTTCCAACTTCAATACGTTCAGTACTGAAAAGAACATCCTGTCCTTCCGGGGTTATAAAAAGAAGTCCGACTCTCAAAGCATCTGCGCCATATTGCTCGATTAAATCAAGGGGATCTGGAGAGTTTCCGAGGGATTTTGATAATTTTTTTCTCTCTTCATCCCTGACCATACCGTTGAAATAAACATCCTTAAACGGGATCTTGCCAGTAAATTCTATCGATGCCATTATCATTCTTGCCACCCAGAGAAATATAATATCCCATCCCGTAATAAGGGTATCCGTGGGATAAAAATATTTCAGCTCCTCTGTTTCATCAGGCCATCCTAATGTTGAGAAAGGCCAGAGCCACGAAGAGAACCAGGTATCAAGAACATCCTCATCCTGTTTGAAATTACAATCACCACATTTGTTACACTTTTCAGGTTTTTCGACACTTACAAAGAATTCATTACACTTCTCACAGTACCATACAGGTATTCTATGACCCCACCATAGTTGGCGTGAAATACACCAATCCCTTACGTTCTCGAGCCAGTGGAAGTAGACTTTTTTCCATCTTGGCAGGTGAAAGGCAATATCTCCTCTTTTAACTGCCTCTATTGCCTTCTCTGCAAGGGGTTTCATTTTTACAAACCACTGTGTAGAAAGGTATGGCTCAATTATTGTGTCACAGCGGTAGCAATGACCAACTGAGTAATTATGTTGTGTAACTTTCTTCAAAAGGCCCATCCCTTTTAAGTCTACAACTAATGCTTCCCTTGCTTTAAACCTATTCATTCCTTTGTATTTTCCTGCCTCGGCAGTCATTTTTCCATCTTCATCGATGATGAAAATTTTATCAAGGTTATGTCTTTTTGATATCTCAAAGTCGTTAGCATCATGTGCAGGAGTAACCTTCACAAGTCCTGTTCCAAATTTTGGATCTACAAAATTGTCTTCAATTACTGGAATTTTTCTTCCTATAATTGGAATGGTTACTTGTTTTCCCAAATATGGTTTGAATCTATTATCATTTGGGTGAAAAGCAAGCGCTGTATCACCAAGCATTGTTTCAGGTCTTGTAGTTGCGACGGTCAGAAATCCTTTTTTTCCTTCAATAGGGTACTTTATATAGTATAGTTTTCCATTGGTTTCAATGTGCTCAACCTCATCATTGGATATTGCAGTTTTGCATCTAATACAATAGTTTATAATGTAGTTGCCTTTATAGATTAATCCTTTTTCATAAAGTTTGCAAAACACTTCTCCAACTGCGTGTGAAAGCCCACTATCTAAGGTAAACCGTTTTCTTCTCCAATCGCATGATGAACCAAGTTTTTTTAACTGGTATATAATTCTTTGCTCATAAATTTCTTTCCATTCCCATACCTTTTTAACAAAGTTTTCTCTCCCCAGGTCATATCTTGATTTTTTTTCTTTTGAAAGTTCCTCTTCAACAACATTTTGTGTCGCTATTCCTGCATGGTCTGCTCCAGGTAGCCAGAGAGCAGCATATCCTTGCATTCTTTTCCATCTTATCATTATATCCTGAAGAGTCATATTTAACACATGTCCTACTGTAAGAATACCTGTTACATTTGGTGGTGGAATCAGAATTGTATAAGGAGTTTTATTACTGTCTACCTCAGCATTAAAGAGAGCTTCTTTTTCCCAGAAATCATACCATTTTTCTTCAATGCCTTTTGGATTATAAAATTTTTCCATTCGTTATTCCTCAAGTGATACTTCATAAAAGAATTTTATAATTCCTCCCTTTTTATCCCTGAATTCACCTGCGTCGTTTATTGTGAATCCAAGTTCTGAAACAGATAAGGAAGGAATTATCCTTTCATCCTTTCCCTTTTCAAGTATTCTGTGACCAATTCGTTCAATTATTAGTCCATAATTTTTCAATTTATAGTCGGTCTTTTTTTCTCGTATTCGTGCTAATTTAATTGTTTTTTCGAAAAGGTATCTATATATTTCTGTTTCTGAGAAGTCACCAACTCTTTCTTCCACAACAATTGGTTCAATTATCTCCTCATTAATAAGGAGATTGAGTAGACTTGAGCTATCCATGAGAATAACAGAGCTATCAGGATGTCGTGCATTTGAATAGAGATTAGCATCTCTTACTAAGTTTCCAGTAATATCAGGGTCACCAAAAGCGTTTATAGAGAAAAAGATATCTTTTCCAACATGACCACTCGTTATTCCTATACCAATTTGAAAAATTCTCTTATATGAAGGTGGAAGCTGAGCGTAATTCATACCCTTAAAGAATAGATTTCTCTCCTTTTCCTCTTTAAACCAATCAGAGTATTCATGAATGTTCTCACTAACAAATTTTTGAGCTTCGAGCATCATTTCTTTTGCAGTAAGAACAGCAAATTTTGCACTTTCCTCACCTTCTTTTATCATGAGATCTTCTTTTTTATATTTAACTCTCATCCATTCATTTCCTATCCTTCCAGGTGCATAAATCTTTCCGTAAAGCTCACGTGAATTCTCTGCGAAAAAAAGAATTCCACCATCTCCCGTATCCTTAACTGGAAAAGCTCCATACTTTTCAGCAATTTTCAGCATTTTTTCACTGAATTTTTTACGAATGGAACTCTCGATTTCTGCATTTTCAAGTTTCAGTCCCATAAATGTTGAGCCTCTTATATCGTAAACGAGAACGGAAACCAAGCGGGAGAACTGGTTAACGATTACAGTCATTAAAGAACCACCTTTTTTATGCTCATCTTCTTGTGTGGTGTAAGGCATTCCTAATTTTAGGTATTTATTTTCTGGAATAAGATAATCACCGACATAGAGTACTTCTTTTTCAAGAAGCGGTAAATCTTTACTTCCTTCTTTTATTGAAACAGGTGGCCAGATTGAGAAAAAACGCATTAAGGTGTTTTGTATATAAAGAGGGATAATTATATCTTCAAAACATTTTAAGAAGCAAAACAAGAGTTTATCAGGAAAATATTTTTTGGTAATGAAATGTTTTTTACAGAACGTATCGAAAATCTCTTTTTTCTCCGTCCTTTCAGAGAGCTTCAAGATCTTCTCAACTCCTGTTACGATTTTAGAAGGTATCTTTGAAATACTTCTTCCATAGTGCTTTATAAATGCAAAGTAGAAATCTGCAAGACCCTCAATTTTTGTGCACTTCTCCAATTCAGAGGAGAATTTTATTAAGTCGTCTTTGCTTAAAGCTTCCAGTTTTCTTAAATTACTAATCATAAAATCAATTTTTTTCTTCCTTCTCAAAAGCTCCCTGATAGACCACATTTTCTTATTGATAAAGCTGCTCAGGATACTTGATCGATCAGTAACTTCGTCTAAGTTAGAGATGCTTCTTCCATCCTTTATGCTCTTTATTTCTGTATTTATTGAGTCCCATAGAAGTTTGCTTGTTTCATCGTAACCATCAAAATTTTTCTTGATCTCTTTTTCAAGTTCGAGATTCTTTTGCTCAAGACTTAAAAGGGTTTTTGTGACAGATTGTTTTACCGTTTTAATAATTTCCTCTGATGCAGCCTGTGATATTGGGAAATCAATGTTTTTAAAAAGGTCTTGCTTGTTCTTTATTTGCTGAGAGAAAAGTGTTTGGAGAAGGTTTTTTTCGATGGTTTGTTTTAGTTCATTTAAAAGAAGGTTGTAAAGTTGATTGAAAAGTGATAATGAAAGACCTTTTGCAAGAAGAATTTCTTCAAGTTCAGCTGAACCAATATCAGCTATTGATTGGGTAAGTATTGGGATTTTCCTAAGAAGAGTATTTGTGAAATTCGTTACGAATTCTTTAAAAAGAAGGTGGCTACTTTTCTTAACAAAGCTTAAAACGTTGTTTGTTAATCTTGTTATTTCCTTTTCTGTTCTTTTTTTAAATTCCTGTGATTTGTCGTCCATTTCACCTATGAGAATGGAGGAGAGCATGCTCTTTATGAGAATATAGAAAATTATTGCTCCTGATGGATAGGCTTTACTAAATTCTGTAAAGTATGGAATAAGAGTTTCTTCCAGGATTTTCCCTGTTCTTTTCAACCTTTCATTAAAGGTGTTTTTATCTGTTTCGTTTTCTAAAATATGAATAAAGTTAGTTACATATGTTGAAAGTGATGCCCTTAGCTGCTCATCAATGAGAACGTATATAGTTCCAGTATCTACAAAACTCCTCAATAGGCTAATTATCTCTTGTGGGAAGCCAGCAAGATTCCATCTATATTCTATCTTAAAGAGGTTATTTTTAAAGTCTTCCTTTTTGCCAAAGATAGAACTTAAACTTGTCTTTTCTTTGTCACTGTATAAAGCATTTTTCTCAATTTCTTCGACTTTTACTGTTATTTCCTTCGACATAATAAAATATAATATCAATACACGATACGTTTGTCAAGTGTAAAAAAAAGATACCAGATGTCAGAATGATTGAGTTAATATACACTTCAAGTTTCCAGTTTTTATAAATTATCTGTGATTCTTTACCAAAAAAGAAATTTCTTGACTGTAGAGTATTGGTATGATATAAAAACTCAGTGAAAAATAAATGTAAAGCTCCTCGAAACAAGACAATAGAATTATCAAGGAAAGAAATAAAAAGGTTAAAGTCTGGGTTAATAAAAATTAGGAAACGTGTACTGGTTGGAAATGTTTTAAACCGTGTTATCAACCAGGATATTTTTGAAATAATTGATTTTTTACCATCAAATTTTGTAGATTTGTTATTTGTTGACCCACCTTATAATTTAACTAAGAGGTTTAATCATAGAAATTTCAAAGAAATGACCATGGATGGGTACAAAAGATGGATGGAATCCTGGTTAAAGAAAATGGTAAGACTTTTAAAACCAACAGCATCCATATATATATGCGGAGACTGGAGATCTTCTGCAGCCGTTCATATGCTCTGTGAGAAATATTTTTTAATAAGAAATAGGATTACATTTGAGAGAGAGAAAGGTCGTGGGAGTAA
>JAGMEZ010000636.1 GCA_023127905.1 Caldifarciminota bacterium | reverse complement strand
TCAGGAGTTCCAAAACATTACTTTTTATTGCAGATAACTGCGGGGAGATTATATTTGATAGGGTCCTCCTTGAAGAGCTTGAGGATATAAGAAAGATTGTAGCTGTAAAAAGTGGTCCCTTTATAAACGATGTAACAATTCGTGATATTAACGATACAGGTATTGAAAAAACAGCAGAGATTATTGAAACGGGCACCAATAGCTTGAATTTTGATGTAGATGAATTAGGTGAGGAGTTCATAAAAACCTTCAAAGAAGCAGATATTATTATCTCTAAGGGGCATGCAAATTTTGAAGCACTCCATGGTAAACGACTTGACATCTATTTTCTTCTAAGGGCAAAATGTGATGTCGTCGCTCGAGTAATTGGTGTCACCAAAGGCGATTTCGTATTCAGCAAATTCCCAGGGTAGAAAAACGATGCGAAGTAATCTTACAACATAGAGATTGCCACGCCACCTCCATTGGGCTCTCAATGACAGGGTAATGGTAATGGGGTATGGGCAAAACTACCTAAGGGAAAGAACTTATATAAAGGAGGGTTGATGGCTTCATTTTTATTAGTGCTTTTCACCCTTACACCAATAAATAGGCTTGGCATTATGAGTGCAATGGATGTGGAGCTGGATTTGTTGAAAGAAAGTATGCGGATAGCAGAGACTGATACCCTTGCTCAGCGCATTTTTAATACAGGAATACTTGAAGGGATGGAGTGTGTTTGTGTAAAGGCTGGTATTGGAAAGGTGAATGCTGCTTTAACTGCAGAAATCCTCATACTGAAGTATGATGTCAATGCAGTAATTTACACGGGGGTCGCCGGTGGTATTAATCCAGAATTGAAAATTGGTGATATTATCATTTCAAGAAGAATTATCCATCATGATTTTGGGCAGATAACGCCTGATGGATTTATTTCATGGGATACATTAGGGTTTTTTGCTGACAGTTTTTTAGTAGATGTTGCGGTAAAGGCTGCTAATAATGTGAAGTTTGATTCAATTCCCCACAATATATCTAAAGAAAAGAGTTACCTACCTCACGTTAAGATTGGCTGTGTGGTCACTGGTGACCAGTTTATTGCAAGTGAAGAAAAGCGGCAATGGATAGAGAATACATTTCATGCTGATTGTGTGGAGATGGAAGGTGCAGCTGTTGCCCAGGTGTGCACAATTAATAAGATTCCTTTTGTCATTATTAGATCTTTGTGTGATCTCGCAAATGAAGAGGCAGATTTAGATTTCGAAGCATTTGTCGTCTACGCCGCAAAGAATTCAAGTCTAATTGTGAAAGAAATAATAAAATTGCTCAATGAAAAAAGTAGCAAATATTAAAGCTGGAGACTCAAGGGGTTGTTGAGACTCAAGGGGTCAGGTCTCAACATTTAAC
>JAGMEZ010000635.1 GCA_023127905.1 Caldifarciminota bacterium | reverse complement strand
CCAAACATATGTCCTATAGCAAGTTCAGCAACAGATGCAGAACTTGCAGAAGGGGTATTTCTTACTTCAATTCCCATATTCTTCGCATCTTCCGCATCAATATTATCGATTCCTACTCCTCCCCTTACGATGAGTTTCAGATTTTTCGCTTTTTCAAGCAGTGGTTTCCTAACCTTTGTTCTGCTCCTTACTACAATGACTTCATAATCAGGGATTATTTCGAGTAGTTCTTCAGGAGTTACATCTGGTTTTGCATCGACTTCGTGTCCTGCCTCTTTCATTTTATTGATAGCGGATTCAGAGACAGGATCAGAAATAAGTACTTTCATGATATCCTCCTTTTGTGCTTTTTAGTACTGCTTCACCCTCATCTTTACCCCGTGTAATAGGAAAAAGCTCTGAATATAATGGTATTACACAGGGTTAATTCTCTCCTCCGTCTGCGTCAAATAGGAAGACATCAAGAGAGAAGAGGAAAAAAGAACAATTCATGTTGGGGACAAGCCCCAACGCTACGATGGAAAAAACCTGCTGAAGCCTTGGCTTAGGCAGGCTCCAATGTAGAGAAATATGACAGTAATGGAGTAGCGAAACTTGTTTCGCACATAAAAACGCAGAGCAAGCTCTGCTAATCCAGAAAAGTAATTCTGCAACAAGAGAACTTGTTGCACTCCAAAACTTCATAAGCAACATGAGATTGCTTCGCATAAACAGAGCAAGAAGAGGCACTCGCAATGACACTTTTTGGTTACAGACCGAGTATTTCATTTATTTGCGAGATAAGCCATTTCATATCATCGAGTGTCAGATCTCCCATATGTGCTATTCTGAATGACTTTTCCTTCAGTTTGCCGTATCCATTTGAAATAACTGCATCTTTCTTTGCAAGTTCAGTGTTCAGGTCAGCAACGCTGATACTACGGGTATTCTTTACTGCTGTTAACGTAACTGAAAGGTATTTCTCATCCGGGAAGAAATCAAAGTATTCCCGCGTCCAGTCTCGTATGTAGTTTGCCATTTCAAGATGTCTGGCATATCTGTTTTCAAGACCTTCCTCAAGCATTCTATCAAGTTGTTTATCGAACGCATAGATGAGTGAAATCACTGGTGTTGTTGGTGTCTGGTGCTTGCCGTCGTACTTCAGGAAGGTGAGAAAATCGAAGTAGTATCCTCTGTTGTCTATAGTTTCTGCTTTTTTTAATGCTTTCTCACTTACAGAACAAATGGCAAATCCAGGCGGAAGTGCGAAACACTTCTGGACACCTGCAAGACATACATCAATGCCTAATGTATCAACTTCAATTTTTACACCCGACATTGAACTAACGGCATCAACAAGGAAGCAAACATCCGGAAATTCCTTCATGACCTCTGCGATCTCTTCGATTGGGTTCATCACACCAGTTGAGGTTTCATTGTGGACAAGGGTTACCGCGTCATATTTTCCTGTTTTTAGAGCATCCTTGACCATTTCAGCAGTAATTGCCTGTCCCATTTCAACTTCCACAGCGTCTGCTTCTTTTCCGTTAGCTTTGGTAATCAGATGCCATCGTTTACTGAATGCACCACAGACAAGATTCAAGGCTCTTTCTTTGACACAATTCCTGATTGATCCCTCCATGAGTCCTGTAGCCGATGAGGTGGAGAGAAAAACCTTGTTATCTGTATACAATACTTTTTTTGCCTTTGGAATGACAGATTCGTAAAGCGCAGAGAATTCTTTACTTCTATGACCTATCATTGGTGTCGACATAACATCAAGAATATCCTTGCTTACCTCTGTTGGACCTGGAATGAAAAGTCTCTTATGTGCCATAATACCTCCTTTACTTTGTGAAAAATTTAATTATATTTCCTGATAGCTGGAAATATCCATATCCTTATACTTGTAAGTGAACTAAACGTTTTTTTGTTTCTTTAGCCACGATTCAAATAGTTCCATTTTACTGTCAAAAGGTTTCTTTTCCTCAATGATATCGAAAACTCTCAGAATCCTTTCTAATCCTACTATACTCTGAAGAGCAATGATAACTGTTCTCTTGTTTTCCTTTTCTTCTAAGGAATTGGCATTTATAAAACTAATAAGTTGGATGTCAGTTAATTGACCTGATTCTTTTGTGAATGTTTCCTGAAATAAAGATACAATTTTGTTTATACCTTGTTTTCTTATTTCTCGAAGTTGTTTGGTGAGTTCCTGCTCTTGAATGATTGGGTCTTCTGCTGATACACGGATCTCTTCTGCCTCTTTCTTTTCTTCTTCAGGAACACCTTCTTTAACAACTTCTTTTGTCTCTTTTCTTTCACCATAACCATACTTATTGACAAATATATCTTTTATCTGAAATATCTTATCGGATAGATCTGATATAGGATATTGGTCAAGGATTTCGTGCCACTCTTCTTCGGTAATGCTATATTCGTTTTCTTCATTGAGGAAATCCTTTATATCGTAAACTATTTCTTCAGCAGTGTGCTCTCTTCCACGCCAGCTGGATTCGATAATCCTCTTTATTGCATCTATAATAATTATTCTTGTTTTAGCAATCATTTTATTTAATTATACTTATTTATCCACAGCGAGGGATTGTGCTTTTATTTCCTCTTAAGACCTTTCTGTCTTAGAACCCATATATCGAAAAGCTTTCGTTTGTCATCGAACGGTTTCCTATTATCGATAGTTTCAAATATTTTTAGAATTTTTTTTGCACCAATAGTGTGCGAGAGTGCCATTAGAACAGTTCTTCTATTCTCTTTTTTCCCCAGGGAATTTTTCTTTATAAAATCAATTAGTTCTTCATTGGTAGGTGAATGTGTTGAATTTTCAATTTTTTTTTTATATAAAGAGACTATTTTTTTTACACATCTTTTTCTTGTTTCACGAATGTATTGCATAAGTTCCTGTTCCTGTTCAATTGGGTCAAGGGTAGTTATATGGATTTCTGCATTTTTTTCTTGAACATCTTTTTCGACACTGACTTTTTCCCCATACATCTTGATAAAAACATTTTTTACCTGAAAAACCCTTTTTGATAGATCTACTATAGAAAACCTATCGAGGATTTCCTGCCACTCAATTTCTGTAATAATTTCCTCATTCTCTTCATCAAGAAAACTTTTTAAATCGTCAACCATCTCTTCGACAGTATGATCTCTTCCACGCCAGGTGGATTTTATAATTCTTCTTGCAGCTTCTACAATATAATTTCTGATTTCTTCAGTCATTTCAAATAGTTTTACTTGTATATCAACACTTTAGGCAGGATTTAAAAACGTATGATACATTTATTTTTATAAAAGAGCCAATATCTTTCACATACCAAAATTTCTTAATAAATGGTTCAATATTATTGTTCGTAAATAAAGATAGTGCTTTAAATATTTTAATCAGTTATTATCTACTTAAAGTTCTGATAACAAGTTTGCTGCATGCCTTTAAGGTATCAAAGACACCAATCCCCTGTGTTGCGACTGCTTCAAAATAAGGAACCTTCATTGGGTTTAAAATACTTTCAAGTTTATCAAGTGAAGAAATATTAGGAAGATCTCTTTTATTATACTGTATTACAAATGGAAGTTTAATTATGGAAAGACCAATAACTGCAAGGTTTTCTTTCATATTTTCTACACTGTCGATGTTATCATCAAATCTTTCTATCTGAGAATCAGCAACAAAGATAATTCCATCAACGCCCTTCAGTATTAACTTCCTTGATGCATTGTAATAAACCTGACCTGGAACCGTATATAAATGGAATCGAGTTTTAAAACCTTTTATATTACCCACATCAACAGGAAGAAAGTCAAAAAATAGAGTTCGATCAAGTTCAGTAGCAAGACTTATAAGCTTTCCTCTGATACCGGGTGAAATCTTTGAATAGATATACTTTATGTTTGTTGTTTTACCTCCAAGACCCGGTCCATAATATACTATTTTACAGTTTATTTCTCTTGAAGCATAATTTATGAGTGACATATAATTTTAAGTAAAAAGGTTATCTATTTCACTGTCCGCTTCTTCAAAGAAATCTTCACCGAATTCCTGTTCTTTTTCCTCTTTAACAGTTCCAAGCTTTTCAAATATTCTTCTAAATATCATTTCGAGGTTCTTTACACTATTGTTAACCTTTAGGCGAACAAGACCGAGAGTTGTTCTTTGACTGAAGATAACGACGAGAATAACACTTTGTGAAATAACTGAGACATAAAGACTTAATTTCTTTCCTTGATGAAAGAGTGTATTAAATTCACTTTCACCTATTAACAGAGCAAGCTGGCTTGTTGCAGCAAAATCTGCAGCTGAAAGGGATGCAAATGAAGAAATATCGATTTCACTGACATCTCCGGCGCTTGTAATTAATTGTCCTGCTTTATCAATCAGAAGGACACTCTCAGCATTTGCTTGTTTTCGAAGCATCTCAAGATTTTCGTTTATCTCCCAGAAATCTTGTTCAAAAATATTAACACTTTCAAAAGGCATACTATACCCTCATTAAATTTATATTTTTGCTTCCGCCATTTTAAGTAAGCGGTCCCATTTTCTATTCACTTCTTTTTGAGCTTCTTCAACGATGTGTTTATTTTTTTCACTTAAAAGGTGTCTGAAACGTCCCTGGGATTTTATCCATTCTAAAAGAGGTTTCTTTTCTTTTGGTTTGAAATTGATCTTATGGATTCCATTCTCCACCTCATAGATAGGCCAGAAGCAGGTTTCAGCTGCCAACTTTGATATCTTTATTGAAAGATGAGGGGGGTAAACCCATCCGAGCGGACAGGGTGAGAGAATATTGATAAATGCCGGTCCTTCAATTGTAAGTGCTTTTTCTACCTTTTTTGTAAAATCTGCCCAGTTATGTGGTGCAGCCTGTGCAACATAGGGTATATCATGCGCGGCTATTGCCTCTGTAAGGTCCTTTGGAAACTGTTGTTTTCCAGGAATTACAGTTCCCGCAGGAGATGTTGTTGTATGAGCGCCAAAAGGTGTAGCGCTGGACCTCTGAATCCCGGTATTCATATATGCCTCATTATTATAACAGAGGTAAAGCATATCATGTCTTCTTTCCATTGCACCTGATAAGGATTGAAATCCAATATCATATGTACCACCGTCGCCTCCGAAGGAAATAACATTTATCTTCTTTGTTATTTTACCTCTTTTTTTAAGTGACCTGTATGTTGCTTCAATACCGCTTCCAGTTGCTGCAGAGTTCTCAAAGGCATTATGGAGGAATGGAACTTTCCATGAGGTGTAAGGGAAAATTGTAGAAACAACTTCCATACACCCTGTTGCTCCAACAAATACAGTATTCTTCCCTGCAACGAGGGCAACCTGTCTCAAAATGATACTTGCTGCACAACCAGCACATGCTCTGTGTCCGCTAGCAAAAAGGTCCTTTTCTGCGGATAGTTGTTTTAAACTTGCCATCGTTCCTCCTATTCTCTTACACCAAGATAGTTAATTAGATTTTTTACTTTTCCTTTTTCTGCAATCTCTTCGAGTTCCTTGTAAACACCTTCTATTTCCTTAGGGAATATGTCTCTTCCACCAAGTCCATAAATATAATTTGTGATGACTGGTTTTGTCTCAGATTCGTAAAGGCAGGATCTGATTTCGTGAAAAACGGGACTCCCAAAGGAACTCATTCCATCTACCCTGTCAAGTACAGCAATTACCTTTATATGCTCAAGTGCTTTTTTAATCTCTTCAAAAGGAAATGGTCTGAAGACTCTTATTTTGAAAAGACCGACCTTCATCCCCTTTTTTCTCAATGAATCCACAACTACCTTTGTTGTCCCAGCAGTGGAGCCAAGTGCAATGATAGCAAAATCTGCATCTTCCATCATGTATTCTTCAAAAAACCCATATGTGGTTCCGAATTTTTCTCCATATTCTTTTCCTACTTCAATTATTATAGGTTTTGCTTCTTTCATTGCCTCAATTTCCCCTCGTTTATGTTCAAAGAAGAAGTCCTGGAGATCGAGTCCTCCCAGTGTGATGGGGTTGTCAACATCGAGCAGATCATAGGGTTTTTTATGTTCTCCAATAAATTTTTGAACCTCATTATCAGGAAGAACTTCAAGCCTTTCCATTGAATGACTTATAATGAAAGCATCGACACTGACAATTGCTGGTAAAAAAGCCTTCTCTGCAATTTTCATTGCCTGGATTGTATTATCATATGCCTCTTGAGAGTTTTCTGAATATATCTGTATCCAACCTGAGTCCCTTGATGCCATTGTATCTGAATGATCGCAGTGTATATTAATTGGACCTGATAAAGACCTGTTTACTTCACAAATTACAATGGGCAATCTTAATCCGGCTGCTATAAATAGTACCTCATGCATTAAGGCAAGCCCCTGTGACGCTGTAGAAGTCATTACCCTTCCACCTGCTGCGGCAGCACCAACACATGCACTCAATGCGCTATGTTCGCTCTCAGCAAGAACAAGTTCTGTGTCAACCAGTCCATCTGCAACAAAACTTGAAAAAATCTGAACAACCTCTGTTGCAGGTGTTATTGGATATGCTGCAACAACATCAGGATTTATCTGTCTCATTGCTTCTGCCATTGACTCGTTGCCTGTTTTTGCCATTATAATCTTTTCCATTTAACTCCTCCGTCTATATTGATTCCTTAACTACTCACCCTCTGCTTCAGAGTGCATAGATATAGCATCCTTTGGGCATTCCTCCGCACAGATACCACAACCCTTACAAAAATCATAATCAATACCTGTAACCTTGCCATCACTGACATTTACCGATGAGTCAGGACAGTATACCCAGCATATTAAACAGTGAATACAGTTGTCAAAGTCAATAACAGGTTTCTCAGTTCTCCAATCACCTGTTTTAAACTCCTCAGAAGAACCAGGTTTTGTAATCTGTGTTCCGATAGGTAATTCCTTCCATCCTTTCTTCATTCTTGCTTTACCTCCTCATAAGCCATTTTTATCGATTCTAAATTTCCTTTTACTATTTCGGGACGTCCGGTAAACTTCTTTTTCATTTTTTTCTCAGTATCCTTTAGCATCTGATTAAGATCAAGAATACCGGTAACTTTTATTAGTGCTCCGAGCATTGGAGTGTTAGGGATCTTCTTGCCAATTGTCTCTTCGGATATTTTGTATGCATCACAGGTTGCAATTTTTTTCCCTTTGATATTAAATTCTTTTCTTATTTCTTCTGGAGATTTGTGTGTGTTAATAAGAAGATATCCGTCATCAGGAAGCCCATCTGTAACATCTATTGTTTTCATTAAAGTTGGATCGAGAACAACTACAATATCAGGATTTGTAATACCACTGTGTATAGTAATAGGTTTATCACTTAATCTATCAAATGACTGTACAGGTGCTCCCATCCTTTCTGGACCATACTCGGGAAATGCTTGTATATACTTCCCCGTAGAGAGTGCGGCATCACCAAAAAGAAGGGCGGCTGTTTTTGCACCCTGTCCTCCTCTTCCATGCCACCGAATCTCAAAAATCTCTTTCATGCTGCCTCCTTCTAAATTGAATATTAATTCAGGTTAGTTTCAAACAGATTAATACAGTATTTACTCTTAACACTAATTTTACTTTTCGTCAAGTAAAAAAACACAAAAAATTATATCTTGACGAACTAAAGAATTTATTGTATTAACATATTACAATAATTTAACCTAAGATGTAAAATGGAAAAAGGACAGAAATCTTAGGTTTAATGTTTGAGGTTGGGATTAATGTAGGAATTTATTATACAGGAGGGTTGATGAAAGAGTTATGTGAATATGCGATTGGGATAGCAGAAAAGCTTGGAGCGGAATATTCCGATATACGTATTACAGACGATAGGTCACAAAGAATCGTCCTTGTAGACAGAAGTCCAAAAGAGAGTTGTGATGAAAACATCTATGGCTTCGGAGTTCGTATCCTAAAAAACGGTGCCTGGGGTTTTGCTTCATCGAATAAAGTCAGAAAAAAAGAAATAGAGAAGATTGTAAAAATGGCTTTTTCTATTGCAAAGGCAAGTTCGCTTCTTTCTCGCGAGAAAGGAATAATCCTTGCGCCAGAACCTGTTCATAAGGACAGGTTTGTCACCCCTGTTGAGATCGACCCCTTTTCTATAGGAATGGATGAAAAGACTGCAATGCTGCTTTCAATTAACGAAACCATCCTTAAGGTCAAATCCATTGTTAAAGTATACTCTTATCTAATCACAAACCGAAGAAAGCAAATCTTCGCTTCCCAGGAGGGTTCTTTTATAGAAACCCAAACTACAACAGTAAACAGCGATTACACGGTAGTTGCAGTTAAGGGGAATGATTCGCAGACACGGTCTTTTCAGGCTTATCCCAGAAACGCTGGATGGGAACATATACTTTCTCTTAAATTGGTTGAAAATGCAGAGAGGATTGCTCAGGAAGCGGTTGCAAAACTGAGTGCTTCGTATCCTGAGGAAGGTAAAAAAGACCTGGTTCTCAATCCATGCCACCTTTCACTTACCATACACGAATCGGTTGGTCATCCAACAGAACTTGATAGGGTGATGGGATATGAAGCCAACTTTGCTGGAAGGAGTTTTGCTACTCCTGAGAAAAGGGGAAACTTTAAATACGGGAGTAAACTTGTAAATTTTATCGCAGACAATACACTCCCTGGCGGGCTTGCCACCACTGGATACGATGATGAAGGAGTGAAATGTCAGAGGTGGGATATTATTAAGAAAGGCATTCTTGTTGATTATAGCTCAACGCGAGAGGTTGCGTCATTAATTGGCGAGAAAAGGAGTCGTGGCTCTGGACGGGCAGATGCATATTATA
>JAGMEZ010000634.1 GCA_023127905.1 Caldifarciminota bacterium | reverse complement strand
GTTTCTTTAGATCAAGCATACTAAACCCGGTAGCTACTACGATCGCTCCAACTTTGAGTTCAAGTTCCTTATTTTGTCCTATTTTTACTTTTACGACAAAATTACCAAGAAATCCCAACACCTCCTCAACTTCACTGTTAGTATAAACTTTGATGTCTTCGCTTTGTTCCACCTCCTGAATTTTCTGAGACATAATATCAAGGCTTAATTCCATTCGTGGAAGAAGTTTATCTAATTCTTTTACCTTTCCACCTAAAACATCAGTTTTCTCAACCAAATGGATTTTTCTATCTCCACGTGCAAGTAATAAACTCGCCTCCATCCCTGCAATACCTCCTCCAATTACGAGAACATCGGAATTTGTCTCTATTTCTTTCTTCATGAGAGCTCTGTGAAAAGAAACCCTCCTAAGGGCTGCTCTTATATATCTTATTGCCCTTTCAGTAGCAAGTCCTTTATCGGTTATAATCCAGGCACATTGCTCCCGTATATTAGTAAGTTGAAAGAGGTATGGGTTAATACTTGCTTCCTCGCATACTTTCATGAATGTAATTTCGTGCTGCTTTGGTGAGCAAGCAGCAACCACGATACGCGTTAATCCATGCTTTTGTATACTCTCTTTAAGGAATTTCTTGCCATCTTCGGAACACAAAAGCTTATGCCTCTCAACCACTTCTACGCCAGGTAGAGAAGAAATTGTCTCCATCACCTTATCAATATCTACATTATCTGCTATATTAGGTCCGCATTCACATACATATACACCTATTTTCTCTACCATTTAAGTACTCCTCGAAAGTATTTTTCCAACCGCTGCCTCTGATTGAGCTATCGAGTCCTGAATGTCTTTTGGATCCTGAGCACACCCTACAATAAATATTCCCTCTATGGATGTATCCACAGAGGCAATTTCTGAATGCTTTTCAGCAAAGAACCCATGTTCGTCCTGAGAGATGCCAAGAATTTTAGCCAATTTTGATGCATCTTTTCTTGGTTCAAGTGCAGGTGAAAGAATAACCATATCTACAGAAAGATTATTTCCTTTAGCATCGGTTTTATACTTTACACTCATCCCTTTCCCTTCCTCTTTTATTTCAATATCCTCAAATCGAATTATATCTACTCCCATAGTTTTTGTTTTTTCATAGAACTTCTCATAGGATTTGCCTGGAATACAGAGGTCAGAATAAAATTCAGCTATCTTAACTTTAGGTAGTTTCTCCTTTAAGTAATGGACAAACTTAAGTGAATTCATACAGCAAATTGCACTGCAATAACCTTTCTCTTCTCGTCCCACACAATGAACAATAGCAACAGACTTTGGAGATTCACCGTTCTGAAGTTTTATCTCTCCTGTAGTAGGTCCATTAGAAGCAAACATCCTCTCAAATTCTAAAGCAGAATAGACATCACTAAATTTCTTATATCCATACTTAGTAATTTCTTTCGGGTCGAATGAAGTAAATCCTGTTGCTACAACGATTGCTCCAACCTTGAGTTCAATCTCCTCATCTTTTTGTTCAAAATCGATTGCCTCGAACATGCACGCTTCTTTGCACAATTTGCAATCTTCGCCATTAAATCTAACACAATTTTCCGTGTCAATTGCAGGAACATTTGGAAGTGCACCAGGGCAGGGAATATATATTGCTTTTCTCTCTAAAAGACCTTCTTCAAACTCGTTTTTTACACTAACCGGACAGGGTTCAAAACAAGCACTACATCCTATACAAGCCTTAAGGTCCACATATCTTGCTTTCTTTTTCACTTTTACAACAAAGTTTCCCAAAGAACCTTCAACCTTAAGAACCTCCGTAATTGTAAAGAGTTCGATATTCTCATTTGATAAAAGTTCCTGTTGCTTTGGTGCTACCATACAAGTAGCGCATTCCATATTCGAGAAGACCTTCTCAAACTTTATTACAGTACCACCTGTATAGGATGTTTGCTCAATTAGATATACTTTTCTACCTGAGTTAGCAAGTGATAGACTTGCATTTATTCCTGCTACACCAGCCCCTATTACTAATATATTACCGTTATCCATATTTTTATCCATTACAAAGAGGTCTTCTTTTGCATTGGATTCTGTCCCAGCTTTTTTATCTTATCTGTAAACTCAGTTACTACCTGTTGGAACCTGGGACCTTCTGATGCACCAATCCATGAGAGTTGCAACCTTTCTGAATCCAGCCCAAGTGTTTCAACAACGGACTTTAATAGAGCAAACCTTCTGCGAGCGTAATAATTTCCTTTCTCATAGTGACAATCCCCAGGATGGCATCCTGCAACCAGCACTCCATCTGCACCCCGCAAAAAGGCTCTCAGTACAAGAACAGGGTCTACTCTGCTTGAACACATAACCCTGATAACTGCAAGAGAAGGGGGCATTTTCATCTTACTTGTGCCAGCAAGGTCTGCTGCAGCATAAGTACACCAATTACAAAGAAAACCAACTATTTTAGGTGCAAATTCGTCTTTCATATGTATCTATTTTGTATAGCAGGAATAAAACCATGCTACAATAAAATTTAGAATTGTACCTGTGCCTTAAACTTTCCTCCTCCTTCATCTGCACAGACAAGTAAGGTTTTCCCTGTTTTTTCGCACCAAGCTTTAATGTCATCGGGAAATGATTCACAGTCTGCCAATATTTCCAGCATATCACCAGGTTGAAGCTCTTTAGCCTTGACTGCTACTTTAAGAATAGGTTGAGGACACTTAAGTCCTAAAGCATCGAGTATGTGTGTAGCCATTTTACCTCCTTATGTTAAAACTCTCACCTAAAAGATTTTGCTTATCTTAAAAAGAAAAGGTTATCGTAGCATCCTTAATAATATTTATGAAATTAGTAGCTCCAATGATCTCCACACCTTCTCTGAAATCCTCCTTTTTTAAATCTTTGGCATCTAACGCAAGTTCACAAACGTATATTTTGCCTCCCAGGTTCCTTATGCCTTCATACAATTCTACAGGATCTGGCAATCCTTTCGCACCCTTCAGTTCTTCAAGCCTACCCTTTACCAATGCAGGTGAACCTCCTGGCACATAAAATAAGACTACTTCATCACCAGATGCTGCTGCACTTGAACCAAGAATAAGAGGTGGAAAAATGTTTCCGGGCTCCGAACCATTGCAAGTAATTGCTACTTTAGCCATA
>JAGMEZ010000633.1 GCA_023127905.1 Caldifarciminota bacterium | reverse complement strand
GCATCCAGAATAAGTTGATAATTTAGCAAAGGATCCTTCAGGGAAACCTTCAGATTCTCTCTTTGAGAGATAACTTCTGGTTTATCATATTCATCGTACCGCATAAAAGTTATTCCCATCTCTCGAGCTTTTCTATAGTAGTCCTCTCTGAATCCATAGGTTCTAACATCTCTGTAAAGAATATATATGTTTGCATCCGGGTTAATCTCTTTGAGCTTTAATGCATTCTTTATTGCCTGGGAGCAACAAACACGGCTGCAGTATGGATGCTCATCACTCCTTGAACCCACACACTGAATCATTACTACGGATGAAAGACTATTTGTTTTTTGTTTTCTATTTTCTGATTTCTGTTTTCTGTCTTCTGACTTCTGTCTTCTGTCCTCTGCAAGTCTCTTTTCCAACTCAAGCTGGGTAACGACACGGTCATGCTTACCATACAGATATTCTGTCGCTTGATACTCCTTCCCACCAGTGGCTACAATTATAACCCCGTGCTCCAATGTTTTCACCTCTGACTTCCGTCCTCCGACTTCTGACTTCTGACTTCTGTCTTCTGTCCTCTGTTTTCTGATCTCTGTCTTATAGTTTCCCACAAATCCTTCTATCTTTTCTATCTTCGTATCCTTGTAAATGTGAATAAGTGGATTTCCTTCTACTTTTTCAATCAGCGATTTTAAGTACTCCTGAACATTATTGCCTTCGAGGGTGTAATAGATATTCCTGAGATTTCCACCCAATTCTTTTTCTCTTTCAATTAAATATACTTCGTAACCCTGTTTAGCTATTCCAATGGCTGCCACCATCCCTGCTAAGCCTCCTCCAATGACTAGTCCCTTCTGAGTAACATCCAACGGGAGACTTGGTAGGGGTTCTATTAGACGAGCTTTGGCAACCGCCATTCTTACCAGATCCTTTGCCTTTATGGTTGCCTCTTCTGGTTCGTGCATATGTATCCAGGAACACTGGTCTCTAATATTTGCCATCTCAAAAAGATGTTTATTTAAACCAGCATCTCTCAAAGTCTCCTGGAAAAGCGGTTCATGAGTTCGAGGCGTGCAGGATGCAACGACTACTCTGTTAAGATTATATTCTTTGATTGCTTCTTTAATCTTTCTCTGTGTATCTTCTGAACATGTAAAAAGGTTATCCTCAGCATAAACAACATTGGGGAGGGTTTTTACATATTCAACTACTGAAGGAACATCAACAACCCCCCCAATATTTATACCACAGTGACAGATAAAGGCACCAATCCTCGGTTCCTGTCCACTCACATCAATCTCTGGAGGATATTCTTTTACCTTCACCAGTGTATTTCTCACTTCAGAAAGTAAAGCCTCAGTGGCTGCAGCTACTCCACTTGCCTGCATTACTGTTTCCGGTATATCCTTGGGACCTCCAAATGCTCCACAGACGAATATACCATCTTTTGTAGTTTGAAGAGGGTCGAGTCTATCGGTTTTACAATAACCATAATTATTTAATTCAATCCCTAATTTCCCTGCAAGTTCCTTAGCATCCTCTGGTGGATTGAATCCAACAGAAAGAACAATAAGCTCAAACTCTTCATACTCAATCTTACCATCCTCGGTTTCATAAGTTAGTATTAAATTCTTACTCTCAGGAACTTCCTCTATTGATGATACTTTAGACCTTACAAATCT
>JAGMEZ010000632.1 GCA_023127905.1 Caldifarciminota bacterium | reverse complement strand
AATTTCTGATGAATTCAGCAAGACAGGCGACACAAAAAGCCATGCGCGAGTAACCAATACCTGATGCAGTACAGGCAGTATATGCCGGTGAAGTTTTAATTGCTGTAGCATCCATTGCTATTGCTATAACAATTGCATATTTATATTCATGAGGGACTTCAATTGGATTTCCGTCCAGGTCATAAGAATACATCCAATGTTTATCAAATAGACTAATGCCTACAAGGGATGCTCCAAATAGCTTCGCTGTCTCTTTAATCTGTTTGCTCATATTTGATAAATCAGTGACAGGATGTTTTTCTAAAACCGGCTCGGGCATAACCGACTTAGCATTGTCTAATTTCTCCCAGGAAAAAGCGCCGTGGAAATAATCATAAATCGTCCATGATGCTAATGTCTGGGCGAATTCTATACGTGAGTATCCATCTCGATTCTGGGCAATGATTTCTTTAACATTTCCATACATACTTTTTTGATAAAAGGGCGCTGTTTCATCCAAAAGCATCCGTCCGAATATTGTCTGTCTTTGATCAAACTGTCTTAGAACTTTTTGGTCAATTTCATAAGGTGGTGAATCCAATCTTTTAATCATGATCTTTTATCAATTTATAGAACCGACCCCTCCTTTATGTCTCTGTTTTCTATTTTCTGTTTACTGTTTTCTGAAGTTTTGTCACAGAGCCTGCCCCGTTCTACGGTGTCAAGTCGAAGATACCGAGTGAAATCGAGATGTCAACGATATCGAAGTACTGAGATGCCGTAGGTCCCGAATATTTATATTAAGGGGCACCGTCCCCGTTCTCCTCAATGTGTCCTAAGAGATTTCTATCAAAAAATTAAAGGAAAGTCAAATAATAAATTTCTTTCTAACTAGTATATTGGTACACTGACGGCAGGTTTGCCTTTTTCATTCTCTAATCCGCGTTTTCCAGGTCTTTTCTTTGACTCGATTCCTGCCTGCGGATTTCGCTTTATAGAGAGCTTCGTCTGCGAATTTTAGAATCACCAAGGAATTTTTCATATCTTTGTGAAACTTAGCCAGGCCGATACTGCACGTGATATGGAATGCTGCCTTACCATCAACTGAAAATACCTTGTCGGCAATTTCCTCGCCCAGCTTCCTTGCCAAGACCCTGGCC
>JAGMEZ010000631.1 GCA_023127905.1 Caldifarciminota bacterium | reverse complement strand
ACCTGAGAATGATGTTGTAAATCAGTCAGAAGTTCGGACAGTAAAGAGCAGCCTACGTTACTACTTCTGGGATTTCGAGACAGGTCTACAGGGTTGGACACATACAAATGGTCTGGTTTTTCCAGCTGCTTGGGATGTTCAGGCGTCAGGAATACATACTCCATGCCCTGATCCTGGTGATTCGTCGATGTGGATTGACTCGGATGCCAGTGGTGGTGGATATTCTGATACTGCATTATCACCTGTTGTTGTTCCACCAGCCATTATGTCATTTCTAAAATACGGTTATTATAATTACGGTGGCGGTGGAAGCTATCTTAACGAACTTCGTTCTGGCATCAAGTACTTTACCGGTGGTGTTTGGAATGTCGTAGAACTCGCGTATTATCCTGCAGGAGTAGTATCTGGACCTGCATGGGATTCAGTTGATGTCTCGGCATATGCAGCATCTGACAGTATTCAGGTATACTTCTATCATAGCGACCTCGGTACCTGGGGATATTATTCAGCCTTTGATAATGTATCACTTTATTCCGGATGGATCGATATAGGGTGTCTCGCGGTAATTAGCCCACCATCGGGCAAAATTCCACCTGGTGATTATGATGTTATAGGTCAAATTCTCAACTTCGGTTCTGGTTTTGTTACCTTTGATGTTACTGCAAATATCTATGATACAACTGATTCTTGGAATCTAATATTTTCTGATACAGTAACCCTTACTAATTTCCCGGTTGGTGGTGATACGCTGGTGAACTTCGGCAATATAACATTCGGAGAGAATAAGGTCTTCTATACAGAAATTTTTACCCTCCATTCCTATGATTTAGATCCATGGAATGATACTTCCTCGGTCTATTCAAGAACTCAATTAGCATTGGGTGATGTAGTATTTGAAATGGATGTTGAGACACCGACAGGTGATGGTTCCCTTTTTGGTGTAGAGTTTGATGGAACTTACTTCTATCTTACTGGTGGTAACAATGGGGGTGATCCGAATAAGGTATATGTAGTAGATACAACAGGAACTCTAATTTGGACAATGGACCAACCATCTCATTCAACAAGCTGGGGTTGGCGTGATCTTGCCTGGGATGACGTCTATAGCGGAGCTGACAGAATTGACACCCTCTATGCAAGTGTCGACGGTAACGTTGACATGTTCAGTGTCGATTTAACCTCAGGTACATTGGAATATCATGGTTACTTCGATGGTCCTGAATTCCCGAACCGAGCCCTTGCATGCCAGCCTGATACTACGTTCTACACTGCAAGCTTCTCCAGTCCCTGCTACTGGTTCAGCAGGTGGACTTCCAATCTGGGAAGCGCATCTAATATCTACGCAATGTGGGGTGCGGCTTACGATACTGATCCTATATACGGTGGTTGGGTATGGTGGCATAGTCAGGATGATGCAGGATTCGGATGGTTTGGACAAATTGAACAGTTTGATCCTTTCACAATGACATTCACAGGTTTCAACTTTGGTTATATGCCTACGATTACTGTCCCAGCTGCTGCTGGTGGTCTCTGCTTCTACGAGGGTTTCAATAATATGGACGTTCTCTTTGCTTTAGTTCAGGGAACCCCTGATGCCATCATCGGTCTATATATAAGAAATCATCCAACAGGTGTTGAAGGGGAACCTGTTGTAACCAAACCAGCCTTCATGCTTGAAGCGTGCAAACCAAATCCTGTCGCAAACGGAAAGACAACAATAGCCTCTTCCACAACAAAGACAGGCCCTGTCTCATTGAAGATTTACGACAGTGCCGGAAGGCTCGTAAAGACACTCGTTGACAGTAATGAGGACGCTGGAGTTAAGAATGTTTACTGGGATTGCACGGACAATAACCATCAACCCGTTTCTGCTGGTGTTTACTTCTACAGGTTGACTACACAGAACAGAACTGCTACAAATAAGATGATAATTGTCAGGTAATCACATCCAGGTTCTTTATAAAAGAAAAGACCCGCTTATTGCGGGTCTTTTCTTATTATACCCTATTTCGGACTTCCCTTCTTCTTAATGTTCCCCTTTAGCAAAAGGGGGGATAGAAAAAACAGGTGAGGCTTCCAGCCTCACAGAATGATATTATTAACAAATACCTGGATTGCTTCGGCAGTAAATATGGAAGAATGCTCGCAATGACACCATGCACCCTCACCTCTGTCCTCTCCCATCAAGGGAGAGGAAGAATAAGGTAAAAGAATGTCTTATAGGAGATTGCTTCGGCGGTGAATATGGAAACATATTCGCAATGACAAACGAACGGACTTTTTACGAAGAAATTTAAATTAAATGTATTCTATTATCTAAATCACGATAAAAAGAATAAAATCATTGACAAATTATGAGGTTTGATATAAAATAACTAATAGCTAAAAAGGAAGTGAAAAGAGTAACCGTAACAACGCAAGAAAAAATTAAAGGAGTTATCATGAATAAGAAAAGCCTGTTTTTTACGCTTTTCTTTTCTCTCATTTTATTCACATCTCTCACCCCAACGTCTACTGATAGCGATTCACCCAAATGTGTAAAAGCAGATGGTTCTTCAGGTCATTCCATCATTATATCTCATATAATGGAAGGCAACAAACTCAGTATCAGGCAGACAGTAGTTGACTCAGTACCGGCACCGGGTAGTTCTTCACACATGGGACTCGGATGGGATGGTACCTATCTCTGGCATGTCACTAACGAAACCATCCCTATTATCGCATTTCAATTCGATACTGCTGCAGGGACAGTAAATACTCAAATCACGACTTCAATAAACAACTATGTGCTTGGATGTACATACCTGAACGGGAGCCTGTGGATACAGGAATGGTGGTCAACTGGCACCACATACGAGATTAACCCGTTTAACGGAAATATAATAAGCTCATTTACCTCACCCGCTGGTACCGATTCAAGGGGATTAGCAAATGATGGTACACATTTATGGATTTTTTCTACAGGCGGATCAGTAAACAATGGAGTTGCATATCAGGTTAACACAACAGGGACAGTCCTCCACACCTGTGAAATCAGCAGTGTAATCCAGTGGCCAATGGACGCTTCCTTCGATTATCAACGAGGAACATTTTTTGTCATTGATAATGGCACAGCAAATAACATAAAAGAGCTTGATCTCTCTGGTTCTCAAGCAGTTCTCATTTCCCAGTTTGTCCACCCAGGTGCTGTTTACACTCCTGAAGGAATAACTTATGACGGACAATATCTATGGACAACGGCTCTCGATGCCGCCTGGATATGGAAAATAGATATTGGAGATCCTCCTCCCCCACCACCAGAAAATATACTCTTTGTCGATGATGACGGTGGTTCTAATATGGAAACATACTGGGAGAGTTCATTCGCGAACCTCTTCTATACTCCTGATAAATGGGTAGTAACAGACAGCAGCAACGTTGCGCCAGACTCTCATGATTTGTCAAACTATACAATTGTAGTCTGGACAACAGGCGGCGAGTACAGCAATACTCTTTCAGCCACAGATACAACCGAAATTGGTAAATACCTTAATTCTGAAGGTAAATTTTGGCTCTCCAGTCAGGATGTTCTTTATGATATGGGTTATATCTCATGGATGCATCTATCAACTTTTTTAAATGATCAGGGATGCTCAAAGGCATCGGGAATCGATGCTATAATGAGTCCGTTTGTATTTCAGACAACCGGTGGAGCATTCTCGGATTATGCAGATTATATTCAGCCCGATGGTATATCCTGGAGTTCTATCATTGCTGACTCAACCGATACGAATAGTGTTGCTATGGATACATCAGTTGGGCTTCCCTATTTCCTCTATTTCAATTCCTTTGGCTGGGAGAATATTAATAGCGGAGCAGACAGAGATAGTATGATGAAACGAGTGCTTACCTGGATAGGTTACCCTCCTGACTTTCCAATCCGCAATGTTGGAACAACTGCTATAATTGATCCTGAAGATTATATAATGCCGAACACAACAATCAATCCTAAGGCAACATACAGAAATTTTGGTGAAACAGAAGATACATTTGACGTATACTTTATAATCGATTCAAGCGGTACAAATGTTTATCTCAATACAGTTCAGATAATACTTCAGGCATCTAAAGATACCACCTTTACATTTTCTCAAAGCTGGACTTCAGGACACTCAGAAGGAATTACGTATGAAATAACAACATACACGTTCTTATCTGGTGATATAAATGCGTCGAATGATACACTGAGGTCTACTACTACAACCCGGTCCTCGACCTGGAAAATTTATTCTTCATCGATGCCACATCCAACATACTATCATGCCTGTGTTTATAGTGATATTACAGGAATACCTACAGTTTACTCTCTGGGCGGTAACCCAGCATTTGGCAGTATCTTTGAATTTGACTGCCACGCTGAAACCTGGTCAACCTCTTCAGTAACACTCAACCATGAAACACAGAGAACTGCTGCGACTTTAGGTAATGGGAAAATCTATGTCTT
>JAGMEZ010000630.1 GCA_023127905.1 Caldifarciminota bacterium | reverse complement strand
TGAGATAATCGAAGGATATCTTCCATCCTGAGCTTGTAGTGAGGGACTCGAACTGAGAAGTCGAAGGATTACTTCCAATGCATAGCATTAATTCACTCTTCTTTTCACCGTCAGGTATTCTCTTTAATTATAGCTTCTTTAGCTTTTCAACTGCTTCCTCAGCAGTAATATCTCCCTTTGAAAGGGATTCAAGAACTTCCTCCCTCTTCATAGATTTCTTATCAGGCTCCATTCCAAGGCTTTTCAAAACATCATTCAGTTTACCTCTTACAGTAGGATATGAAATTCCAACTTCTTTCTCCACCTCCTTTATATTTCCCCTGGATTTTAAAAAGATTTTCACAAACTCCATTTGTTCGGGTGATAATTGAAAAATACCTGAAAATGGAAACTTTCCTCTTATAGTTACATCACATTTATTACACCCAAGCTCCCTTATCTCCAACGCTCCATGACATACAGGACACTTAGTAATCATTTTCACTCCCAGATTAAATGTTAACATATTCAATATTCATATTAACAATATACAGTATAATATTGAATATGTCAAGTATTATTTTAATTATTATTAAGATTATAAAATTAGGGACGGAGGCTGTAAAGTTGTAAACTATGTCTACATTTTATTTTTCTTTACATTTTATTTTTTGTATGATAATAAATAATAAATGAAATCAGTAAAAATATTCAAGCTTACAATAGATAATCAAGAAAAGGAATTCTTCCTTATAAAAAATCTAATAGAAAACAATTATTCGTCAGACCATTTTTCACTTGATAATGGGAAGAAGGCAAGAAAAATAATTTATGTTGCAAATTCCGGTGATAAAATAAGGAGGTTAATTGAATATTTGAGAAATAAAAATCTTATGAAAATAAAGCCATGGTTAGTCTCGATTCGACCACTATTTGATCTTTTATACGATATGCTCCCCCCTGAAGAGAGAACAGCAAAACGTTTAATTTCAGATGAATACGCGAAAATTATAATACGTCATCTTCTATTAAATAGAAGAAAGTATCTTTTCAGAACTGGTGATTTCTCACTCTCTACCGAAACGGCAAACTTCTTTCTCGAATGGATTAAGAACATTAAAGAATATAATCTTTCTCTCAAATATAAGGATAGTATAATTTCGTATCGTGAAGATTCATCCTGCTTTGATCTTTTAAATAGAGAAAATAGATTTAATGAGAAACTGTTATCAATACTATGTAAGGTTTTTACACTATATGAAGAGTTTCTTAGTAACAATGAGATTATTGATGAGAGTGATAAAAGATGGTGGGTTATTGACCATTTGAAACCTCACATTTTAAAAGAATACTCTTTTTATATAGAACATCTTTCAATACTGAGAAGAATCGAACAAAACCTTTTTATGAAGATATACAAAGAAGCAAAATCTGTATCATTGCTTGATTTCTTCTATTCCTTCCCTGGAGCTCGTTTCACAACAACAGGAATTATTGATGTAGAGAAGGAAGAAATTGAAATCAAAACAAAGGAATCAGATTTTGTTCCTGAAATAAAACTACTTAAATACGAAAAAAAAGAGCATGAGGTTGATGCAATTGCAAGGAAAGTGAAAGATGAAAATCCTGATAAAAATATCATCATAATATCCACTGAAATTGAAAATTATACAAGAACCTTTGAAAGAATCTTTCCCCGATATTCGATTCATCCTTCATCACTTTTTCGAAAAGAACTAATTCAATTCCCTGTTATAAAAACCTGTCTTGCAATATTCGAGATTATACATCAAAATTTCAAAAGAAGAGCTGTAGTAAGTTTTCTTATGTCACCTTATATAAAAATACTAAAGGATAATGAACGAATGATAATTGACAAAGTCACAAGGGAAGAAATGATTGTTTCAGGTGATGATTGGAAAAGAATAATAGACAGGGAAGGTAAGTTTAGGGTAGTTTCAAATTTCATAAAAGAACTTAATATTTTAAAGTCAAAAAAGGGGACAGCATTTATTGAACAATACGTTTCAATACTTAATAACCTTATACAATTAGATGAAGATATTGAAATAATAGCATACAATTCACTCCTGAGGTTTATTCTCTCAATTAAAAGAAAACCACTTGTAAATACTATTCAGGAATTTGGCATTATGGATTTTCAGAGAATAATTTTCTCGTACTCAGAGTCAATGAAAATATCGTTAGAACAGAAGATAGATACAAGGGTAGAGATGTTGGACCTTGAAGAGATTGCTGGAATGAATTTTAACAGGGTTTTTTTAACAGGACTTGTTGAAGGAAAACTTCCCAGAAAACCACAGCACAATCCTCTTTTCTCTGAAAAACTACTCGAGGAAATGGGGTTTCCAACTTATGATATGCTCTATACCCTTTCAAAATTTAACTTTGAAAGTATTATTAAAGGTGCAAAAAAGGTTTATTGTTCTTACTATGAGAAGGATGAAAAAGGTAATGTTTTTATAAAAAGCCCATTCCTTCAGGAAATTCAAGAAGAAGAAGATATGGGTATTAAGGATAAGGTATACACACTGTTGGAATGGCAGATGAGTATCGGGGAAATCATACATACTGATAAAAGCTTCAATGAAAATTTATTTTTAGAAGATATGAGAAACAGAGTATCGATAATAAAGGATGCGGTAAAAAGGCTCAGGGATGAAAATCGATTACAAAATATAAAAGAGATTTTGTTTTCTTCTGAGGAATTAAGAAAGTACGTAGAAATAAGAATTAATGAATTGTCAAATAGAATATCTGCAATTTCCCTTGAAACGTATAAAAGGTGCCCATACAGTTTTTTCTTTCGTTACATACTAAATCTTGGAGAATTAGAAGAACCCGAAGAAGGTGTTGATAACCTTATAAAGGGTAAAATTATCCACCACATCCTTGCACGTTTTTATGAAAGAAGGCTTTCTAAAAAAATTAAAACAAACCATATTAATAACTGGGAAGAATTGCGAAAAATTGCTCTCGAAACAATTGAGAAGATGGCACCGGGAGTAAGGGATAGAATTCTAATGAGGCTTGAACTAATATCAAAGTATTATAAATCACTTTTCCAAAAGTTTCTCGAAACTGAAGTGATGGAAAATATTAACCATACAGTTCTTGATGTTGAGTGGAAGTTTTACCAGAATGATGTATGGATAATGTGTAATGGTGAAAGATTAAGCTTTGTTGGCAGAATTGACAGGATTGATAGAAATAGCGATGGTTTGATAATTTACGATTACAAGACAGGCAGTAAGAGCAATCTTCCGAGTAACAGAAAAATTGAGAATGGTGAAAGCTTCCAATTTCCTATTTACAATCTTGCCGTTCAAAAATGTATCGGAAAGGTAGCAAAAACAGCATATTACGTGATAAATAGTAAGGAAGGTTGTATTATAGAAGAAAGAAATCAAATTCCTATTGAAATGTTCATTTCAAATATTGAACGTGTATGGAAGGAAATAAAGGAATTAAATTTCGAACCATTATTTAAACAGGGTTGCGAAACCTTCTGTATATATAGTGAATTCTGTCCTAAAACAATATAGGTCAGAAGACAGAGGTCAGAGGTCAGAAGACAGATAACAGAAGACAGATGTCAGAGGACAGAAGTCAGAAGACATAGAACAGAAGACAGAAGACAGATAACAGAAGATAGATGTCAGAGGACAGAGGTCAGAGGACAGAAGACAGATAACGGAAGACAGAACAAATGCGAAACGGGGAAACGGAGAGTGAATT
>JAGMEZ010000063.1 GCA_023127905.1 Caldifarciminota bacterium | reverse complement strand
ATTTTCCCAATATTGGATGAGCCAACACAGATATACTTCTCAGTAATCCAAAACTTAGCATGAACATCATCGATTATCGCAAATTCAACTCCAGCTGCCATTAAATCTTCAACCATTTTTTCTGCCTTCGCAGGATTCTGTCTCACAGCTCGTGGATGCCCAGTTAAAATCTTCATTGGAATATCAGTCATATAAGCTTTGCTTAACAACTTTTTGACGATTTGGTCATCGAATAATCTTTCTGTGGAAAGATAGATAAATTCTTCTGCTTGATCTATCATATTGTTCAGGAAAATTCTTGCTCTTCCTTCAAAGGGAGACAGAAAAAATCCCTTTATAATCTCAGCATCGGGTGATACTTCCGGAGGATAATCTTTAACATTAATCCTTTTTGTTCTCTCATATAATGTTTTTATCTCTTGTTGAACCCCCGTTGGCAATTGAAAATACAAAGATCCGGGCAAAATTTCTTGTTTAGAACAGAAAAGGTCTTTAATTTTATCAAATTTTTTTCTGAAATCTTTAATAATATCCTTGTCATCATAAAGGAGATATACCTCTAATTGCTTTTCGTCAGTGAAGTTTGTTGAGAGCGCAAATGCTTTCTTGTCTGTAACGACAAATTTGCCATGAAGTGCATACCATTTATTCCCTCCGCCTTCAGTCTGTTCGCCACTCAGGGAAGTTTCTGTTAATTCGGGGACACCCACTTCCCAGATACATCGATTGAGTTCAATGTCTTTGCTTGTAAGAAAGTTATACAACTCAGTTATTTTTTTACGTTCTGATACATCTCTATAGCTATCCTCGGGGAGGGTAATAATTCTAATCCTTACACCCTGAATGGCTTTTTTCACAAGGAGTTTAACAATATTTTCCGATGTAAATTGAAACGTTACAATATCAATAAAATCTGATGCTTCCTTTATTGCATTTTCTAATAAAGCTTTATCACGTCGTAGTTCAAAAATAGCCATTTCAGCCTTGCTTATCCTTGAAAATCTGCATTTGTGTTATAGTTGAAAAATAAGGAGTCTGCCAAATCTCTGTTAAATTATGTGTATATCTATAGTAGCTGAAATATCTTTGAACACTATCAGAAGGTCTTAAGGATTTTAGACGGGTTCTGATTAGCTCCACATATTCAGGATCTATTTCGATTCCAATGGATTTTCTTTTTAACTGGGAAGCAACAACAAGGGTGACTCCTGTACCTGCAAAAGGATCAAAAACTATATCTCCCTGCTTAGTAGATGACAAAATAATCCTCAAGAGAAGAGCGATCGGTGACTGTTGTGTGTGAACTCTTTCTCCTCTGTTATTCCGTATTGCCTCATCTCCAGCAAAATATCCAGAGGTTAATTCTCTGATATCATCCCAAACATCAGTGACAAACATACCGTTTGTCCGCTCGTATTTATGATTGGGTGCTTTAGGTGGGTCTATACGTAATCTGTTGAATACGCGTGGTTTCTTTCCTTTTGTTGCAAAAACAATAATCTGATGGTGTTTAGAATATCTATATCGCGATGGGACTGCAGATGTCATTTTTTTCCAAATAATCAGGTTTTGGAATACCCAATTCGCTTCTCTAAGTACTCTGATTACATGTTCTGTATTTTTTTCCCTCTGCATAAAATAAATAGCTCCACCTTCAGTTGATATGGTGTAGATCTCTTTCAGGATTTCTTGAAGCCAACTCCAGTATTTTTCTTCAGGTTGAGTATCGTTGAAGTATTTGTAATCTTTTCCTTGATTAAAGGGAGGGTCAACGAAGGTGAGATCAATATTTGTTATAGCACGTCTCCTGAGAAATTTTAAACAATCAGCTTGAATTATCTTATATATATTTTCAGAATCCATAGTAAATTACACCGTAATTAATCTATCGATAAACATGATACTTTACACTTAGTATTTTATCAAAGCTTTCTCAAGAATTCAAGAAAAAAATGTGATACTGAAAGAAAAAATTATTCTTAAAAAAGTAGCCTGTGCCCTTTTTTTGTAGAATGAAATAGCACGAGCGCTTTGGACGAAAGTGGAAAACGGGGACGGTGCCCCTCAATATAAATATTCGGGACCTATGGCACCTCGCTCGAATTCGCTCGGTATCGTTGACACTTCGATTTCACTCAGTATCTTCGACTTGACCCTCCTACGCTAAAGCTTCGGTGGGCAGGCTCTATGACTTTAATGGA
>JAGMEZ010000629.1 GCA_023127905.1 Caldifarciminota bacterium | reverse complement strand
ATCTCCCTGACTCCAGAGCCCTTCCATAATGATTCTATGGGCTCCTTCACTACCAATGGGATCAAGGGTTATCAAATTATGAGCAAGGGATATAGCTTCCTGCCATTCAAAACGCTCTCTTGACCTCATAGCTAACCAGTATAGTAGTCTACTTACCTTTTCTTTTAATTCCATCTGTTTTTGATCGATGGGAAAATTGTAGAGCTCGGGCAAGAAATCTCCATTATACAGCAATACAGCTTCTTGAGCCTTTTTCTCAGCTAAATGAAGTTTTCCTTTTTGTTGTAATGAATACCATTCCTTGAAAAAATCCTCAAACTGGACGAAATCTACCCACAAATTTCTATGGTCCAGAAAAAGGAACTGGGCTTCCTGGCGGATGCAGTCATATCCTAATGTACGATTAAGCCGAGCAAGGGTTACCCTGAAGTTAGCTTGAGACTTCGAGGTATTAGCATCTGGCCAAAGATACGAAGCTAAAATTTCTCGAGTCGTACCACTTGTTGTGGAAAGGATTAAAATTAGCCCAAATAGTTCTCTTGCCTTCCTTGATTGCCACTCGTTCTGAGAAATAGGGCGAAGCTCTTTGGGTCTTCTTACAGATAGACCCCCAAAGGTATATATCTCTATTCTATCCTCTTTCGATATAAATTTATTCAGTTTTTTATGGGCAATAGTGTGAGCTTTTTCAAATTCTCTTCTCTTCATCTCTCTGAGTAAGTAGTCAACCCTTGGTAATGCATTCATCTCAAAGAGAATCTTCAACCCTTCAATAAATATATCTTCGCCTTTATTGCCTCCAAGGGCAAGTCCAAATCGTATAAGAATAGAACTAAGGAAGGAAAGTGCTCCTTTTTGCAGAAGCGTTTGCTTAACCTTTTCTAAAAGGATTAAAGCCTCTGACTCTTTATGGATTTTCAATAAAATCATTCCTTTTTGTGCAAGAGCACTGGCTATGTATATACTAAGATTCAACTTCTCAGCCAATTTTAGAGATTTTTCGTTCTCCTGTTTGGATAGTTCCTGCTTTCCCTTCTTTAACCATATCCTACTTTTCAGAAGATGAAAGTCACATAACATATTTTTTTGTAATTCTTTTGCAGATATTGAGTTGATTTCTTCCAACGCATCGTTAATTTTATTCATTTCTAAAAAAACCTTTACTCTGTTAAACCGTGCTGCAACCATTGCTCTCTTGAATCCAATCTCTTTCGCTTTTCTGAAAGAGTCATTGAAATATCCGAGAGAGGTCTTGAGTTCTCCTTTAGCAAGTAAACAACGACCTAATACAATCCAGGTAGCTGCTAATTTCTGGGCTCTCTTGGTTCGCTCTGCATCTTCCACAACCTCGGTTATCTTGACGAGAGCTGAATCTAACTGACCCATTTCCATTTCGATATATCCCAAATTTATGTAAGAGTCTGCGCGATATTGCGTAAGATTATATTTCTCAGAAACATCAATAGCCTTAAGCATTAACTCATGGGCTTTCTTGAGATCCCCCCTTACATGTGCAATCGCACCAAGATTATGTAACACCTTCCAGAGTGCACCAGATGCAATATCAGGATCAATTTCTTCAATAAGTTTCTGCGCTTCCTCCTCTGCTTCCCGGAATTTACCTTCCCTTCTCTTAATTAGACAACTCTCCACCCTTAGTACCCAATAATTTTCCTCAGAAACTTTAGAGATTGAAAGACCAGATTCGAGGAAATTTTTAGCCGAATCGATATCAAACTCTACAATAGCGCGATAGAACAATAATCGATAAAGCATAACAGCTTCTTTTCTTAAGTTAGCGGTCTTCAATCTTTCTATGAGTTCTTCTGTCTCCTCAAAGGATGTCGGGTTCTTACCTAACACCCACCGTAAGCGTAACAGTTCAGCTTCACTTTTTAATCCTTCCTTTTTCAATTGTTTGGGAAATTTTTTGACAATATTATTTGCGATCGTCATACAGTTCCATCCCAGATGTTCATCATATCTCTGGAGGATAGCCTTTCCTGTCTTTAGAAGATAGCGGCAGAGCTCTGGGGTTTCCTCTTCGGTGGTTAGGTCAAAAGTTAAATGGTGGATAATCTCTTCTATTCGTGCCTCGGATCTCTTTTTTAGAAAGGAACTAATTTTTCGATGGAGTTTGCGTCGTTTTGACTCTTTAAGTTCTCTGTAAATCACTTCACGAATTAATGGGTGCGAAAATTTCAAAATATCTCCATCTTTCTCCTCCAATACTTTTTGTACTTTAAGTAAATGAAAGGCTTTGAAGAAATTTTCTTTGGAGGTTCTATGGTTTAGTTTTCGTAGCATTGTAAGCTTGAACTCTTCGCCAAGTACCGATCCAGTTTGAAGGATTGAAAGAGCTTCTGGAGTGAGATTACGAAGATGTAGATTTATAATACTATCTATTGTAGGTGAAAGAGGAAAATTCTTAAAATCGTCTTTAACTTTCCATTTTTCCTCATCTTGCTGGTAGGTTAGGATATTTCTTCGCAGAAGAACGTTTAACACTTCTGAAATGAACAATGGATTGCCTTTAGTGATACTGTAGAGCCAACTAATGAATTGAGAAGAGATTTTTTCTCCAAACTGGGTTGTAATTAGATTCTCAGTGTCTAATTCAGTAATATTTTCAAGATCATGAATACGGATAGTTCGGTATTCAGTGAATTCTCCTATCGTTGTTTGAAATGCGGAATTCTTCATCCAGGGTCGAGATGTGCATAAAATAAATATCGATTTATTTACAATATGGGATACTATGAACTTAAACAGTTCTATTGAATCATCGTCCATCCATATAATATCGTCGAGCACCAAAACGAGAGGTTTAAGCTTGGAAAGATTTGAGAAAAATTTCTCTATACTATTGAATAACTGTCTACTATCACTATATTGTGATTTTGCTGATGGAATCTCTATAGGGTAGTAGTCCCTGAGCTTCGGCAGAAAATGGGCAAGAGAGGGGAAAGCATCTGGTTCGATAAATTTAACAAGTCTTTGAGAATGATATTCAATCTTTTCCAATTGATCCTCAATCATCTGGAGAAATGGAGAGTATGGTCGCATATCATTATGCGTCAATTTTCCCTTGAGAACCCATACTCTTTGAGACTCTACTGACTTAATGAATTCCTCCACAAGCCTGGTCTTTCCTACACCTACTTCACCTCGTATCAAAACAAATGTTCCATTGTAATTTAGTACTTCATCAAAGACAGACTCAAGTTCTTTTAGCTCTTTTTCGCGACCTACAAATGGATTAATATTCATTTCTCAAAATATTAAATAAGGTGCTCACCATCTTACCGTTTATTTTATGCATGAGCATACCAAAAGAAAGAAGGAAATGCAAGAATTTTTTATTATCTGGTTTCGGTTTTTGTCACCGGGGGGCAGGAAATCTTTAATTACAGCGGAGCTTTTTTTATCCTTTATCCTCGTCTGTTTCTCCGTTTCTCCGACACTCCCATTCTCCGATTCACACCCATACTGTAATTATCCATCGCAATTTGCATCCTACATCCAATCTTTTTACTCGTATCTCAGCGCTTCCACTGGGTCGAGTCGGGCTGCCTTATTTGCGGGATAAATACCAAAAAATATACCCACTCCTGATGAAAAACCAAAACCAAGAAGCACTGCCCAGAGAGGAACTGCAGAAGGTAGGTTCGAAGCAACTGAAATAATCCTTGCTAATGTAAACCCTACGATAATACCTATAACTCCCCCAAAACCACTTATAACCACTGCTTCAGTGAGAAACTGATAAAGAATATCCTTGTACCGTGCACCAATCGCCTTCCGAATTCCAATCTCCCTCGTCCTTTCTGTAACAGATACAAGCATAATATTCATAATTCCGATGCCACCGATAAGGAGAGACAGCGAAGCAACGCCAATCATTACAATAAACGCAGCACCTGTAATCTTATTGTACATATCCATAAGAACATCCTGTGTATTTATCGAGAAATCATCTGGCTTTCCGGATTTTACCTTCCGAATCCTTCTTAAAACCCCCCGTATTTCATCGATTGCTTCATCTTTGTCCTTTGCAAGAATGGCAATGGCAATATCTTCCCTTCCACGGCGAATAAATAATTTCCTGAAAGTGCTGAAAGGAATTATTACCTCATTATCCATACTTTGACCCAACATCTGACCTTTCTTCTCAAGTACTCCAACTACAATAAACTTTGCTGAACTTATTCTTATGGTCTTATTCAAAGGATCCTCATTTGGGAAAAGATTTTCAACAATATCCATCCCAATCACACAAACCCGTTTTTTATGGGTATTATCCAATGCTGTAATATACCTTCCTGATTCAAGGTCCCTACCAGTAATTCTCTGATATTCAGAAGTTGCACCATTAACAGAAACTGGATTTGTTTTATTATCCTTATATTTTAATTTTAAATGGCGACCGTCAAGTGGTGATACAAGTTCTACATTACTACATAGTCTTCTAATCGCATCTGCATTTTCAGGTGTTATATCCTTTCTCCCCCTGTATTTCCACCATTCATCCCCTGTCTGTACCCAGGGCCACTTCTGAACGTATATCACATTGGAACCTATGGATGAGAACATTTCAGTAACCTTCTTATTTAGTCCTGATATAAGCGAAACAACAGTAACAACAGTCATAACACCAATAATAATACCAACGGTTGTTAAAATTGACCTGAGTTTATTTGCCCTTATTGCATCGATTGCTATCCTGAAACTTTCACCAATATGCATCTATACTCCTTTTAGCCACGGATACATTAGCTTATTTTTTACCGCAAAGAGCGCAGAGATCACTAAGTCAATTCCAACCAAAGGTTAACTTCCAGTGCAAACTTGTCCTCCGAAGCTCTGGCGTAGGTGGAGCGTTAACTTCCAATCCATAGAGCTAACTTCCAATGCGAAGCATTCATTCACTCTTTCCATTTCGCATTCTTTCCATTGTCTATTATCCACCTACCCTTGCCCCTTTCCGTCCCCTCCCCGAACCCTTTTCTTCCTTACCCCCTTCACCTTCGTCCTTTTCTTCATTCTCCTTGTCCCCCTTTTCCTTCGGGGGTTTCTTGACCTTCACATTATCACCATCCTTCAATTTTAAAAGGACAGAATACGGACCTGAAACTACCATTTCACCCTCTTCCAAACCCTCAATTATCTCAATATCTATCTCACTTGAGATGCCAGTTTCTATCTCCCGAAAATTTGCTTTGTCATTTTCAATTATAAAGACCCCTGTTTTCTTCTTTTCGTCTTTTCCCCTCTCAACAATACACTGGATTGGAATCTTTAACGCACTATCCCTTAAAGCAGAAATAATATCTACCGTTGAACTCATACCAGGTCTTAATCTGCTATCTGTCTTATCAAATGTAACCTTAACCTCAAAATTTGTAACCTCCTCCTGCGTCCCCATACCAGAAGTTCTTCCCGCATTAGAAATTTCTACCACATGCCCTTCAAAAATGCTATCACCAAACGCATCTACGTTTATTTCAGCGAACTGGTCTATCTCAAGATCTACGATGTCACTCTCATCCACCTCACATTCTACCTCCATTTGTGAAAGATCTGACAAAACCATAAGCACAGTTCCTGGATTATTCATTGTCCCAGTTACTACAGTTTCGCCTTCCTCTACATTGAGCCTTGTAACAACACCATTAATGGGACTTCGTATAATTGTTTTATTCAGATTTTCTAACGCATTCTTTAGACTTGCTCTTCTCTCATCAACTGCTAATTCAGCCATCCTGAACTCCGTCTTGCTTACCTCAAACTCCTCCTTAGAAATTAGAGACTTTTCATACAGTTTTTCCTTTCTCTTGAATGTGGATTTCTTCAATTCGAAACTTGCTTCTGCCGAATATAATGAACTGCGTGCAACTTCAACTGCTGCTTCTTCACGTGTCCGTTCAAGTTCTGCAATAATCTTACCTCTCTTTACCTGGTCTCCTTCACGAACGTTCAGTTTAATTAGCTTTCCCATAATGTCAGAGCTAATATTTACCTCATTTTTTGGACTTACTCTCCCAGGAGCGGACACAACTGATTTAATCTCTCCCCTCTCTACTTTTTCTACCTTTACTGTTATTGTCTTTCCTTTAAACTTAATATTTAATAAAATTATAATTAAAAGAACAACTATGATTCCAGCAGCTATAAATATCTTTTTCTTCATTTCCTCTTCTCCTATCTCAGATATCAGAAATCAGAGGTCTGAAGTCAGTTCTCAGAAGTCAGAAAAAAAAATAAGAACTTTATCTATTTTCATCTGTTCTTTGTTTTCTGTTTTCTGTTTTCTGTCCTCTGTCGTCTGTTTTCTGCCATCTGATATCTGGCATCTGTTTTCTGTAATCTGACTTCTGCCTTCTGAATTCAATATTATATCAATATGCAAAGTTTAGAATTCTCCTCCATCTAACTGCTTCCCAGACCTTAAATATAGAAACAGTTTTATCCCAGGAAAAGAAAAGAATCAAGGGTTTACCATATATATCTCTATTTTCGAGTGGTCCCCAGAAACGCGAATCATCGGAATTATCCCTGTTGTCTCCCATGGCAAAAACTTGTCCCTCAGGTACTACAACAGGACCAAAATTATCTCTACAGTAACCGCCGACAAATCGAAACTCTCCTTCCTCCCAATCCCGCTGGTATGCCATTTGGGCAACATTTGGAAGAGGAGGAAATTCTCTGGGGTCTCTATGAATCACATAATGCTCAAACTGTCTTCTACCATTAACATAGAGCACCTTGTGTTTTACTTCCACAGTATCCCCGGCTAATGCAATACATCTCTTCACAAAATATTTCTTTACATAAGGAGGTATAAAAATTATAATCTCACCCCGCCCGGGTTCTCTAAATTTAAATATGTTCTTTCTTGTAAAAGGAATGTGGATACCAAAAACCATTTTGTTTCCAAGAAGAAAATCACCGGTAAGGAGCGTGGGTTCCATAGAGCCGGAAGGTATCATAAACGACTGTATAAAAAACGTCCTTATAAACATTGCAATGATAAACGCCCAGATAATCGACTCAACCCATTCCCTCAGCTTTGACTTTTTCTTATCTTTTTTATTATCCACTTTACCATCCTTTTGTTTTTTCATTCTCCACCATCTCCTTTAATCAACAATTCTCTCCCCAAGTATGTTTGTAACATAATAGGAAGTAAGCAATAAATCGAAATAAGTAGAAATCCCAGTTACTTGAGCTTGCTCGTAGCTCTGTTCAGCATCGATAAGCTCAAGAATCGTCGCAGCACCTAAATTATACTTCTCCTGAGTCATCCTGTAACTTAATTCTGCTTTCTCGAGATTCTTTTCAGCAAGGATAAACGCTTTTTGAGCCTCCTCTATTGAAAGCAGTGCTTTTTTCAACTCTATCGCTTTTCTTGAAACAACATCGTTAAGTCCCAATTCTTTTATCCGTAATGATGCTCTATTCTGTTTAATATTCGCCGACCTTGAAAATCCTGTAAAAAGAGGAAGAGATACACTTGCACCAATACTCCAGGAATCATTTTCGTCCCATTCTTCCCTTGAGAATGTAAATTTATCTCCAGAGTAACCATAACTTCCTGAAATAGATAATACTGGAAGATACCTGCAGTATGACGCTGAAAGCTGAGCTTTTCCCCTGGAGAGCGACAATCTTTCAGCAATAATTTCAAGATTATTCTCTCCTACCACATCAAGTAATGAATCATAATTACTTATACTGTAACTTTTTATTTCAAAACTATCCTCTTTAATGTCAAAATCCATATTAGGATCAAAACCTACCGCATATGCAAGGTTTGCTTTTGCGAGCTTAAGATCTTTATCAGCCTTTAAAAGGTCCAGTTCTGACTGGTTTTTTACCACTTCAGCCCTGAGAAGGTCAACCTTCGAAATCGTTCCCACATCATACATTAACTCTGTTTTTCTCAGGTTCTCCTCACTCTCCCTGAAACCCAATTCTTCTACATTTAAAAGTTTCTTCTTTTTTAGAAAGTCAAAGAAAAAACCTGCAACCAGGAATTCAATCTCATTAACAGATGCTTTATACAATACAACACTTTCTTTTACATTTATACGTGAGCTTTTTATGTCAAATATGCTTGAAAGGTCAAAAACTGTTTGATTCAATGAGATATTTGTAGAGTAAGTATCTGAATATGGATCAAGACCAAAGGTTGTTGAACTTCTTGTTACTGAACTTCTCGCACTGATATAGGGAAGCATCTCAGAATAACTCAAGAGGTTCTGTGCCTGGGATATAGAAATATTATCCATGCTCTGTCTAACTGAATAGTTATTCCTTACCGCCATATCAATACATTCACCCAATGTATAAACCTTCCCAAGAATCATGGTGGGAAAGAGAGAAATGAGAATTACAATACGAGAAATAATTGTATATTTATAGTTTTTCATTATCTTTTTCAATTGTCATTGCGAGCTCCTCTTCTTGCGCAACTTTTGCGAAGCAATCTTATTTTTCCCATTATCCTCATCTTTC
>JAGMEZ010000628.1 GCA_023127905.1 Caldifarciminota bacterium | reverse complement strand
ATATACAAAAATATGGTACAAAGAAGAGAGAAGTTGATGCCCTTACTATAGCTAGTCAAGAATTAAGGTGTAATAATCTTCTGGTTATTACAAATGAGTTTGAAGGTGAAGACATAAAAAACGGGAAGAAGATTAAGTTTATACCATTGTGGAAGTGGCTTTTGGTACCTCATTATTAATTCCGATACGGAACCAACGCTGACAAAGTATTTCATAAAGTTTCTTTTTTGCTTGAATTTGTCACTACTTTTATGTATAATGTGTTGAATAAAATACTGAGTTGCCGGAGTGGCGGAACAGGTAGACGCGACGGACTCAAAATCCGTTGGGATTTAATCCTGTGGGGGTTCGATTCCCTTCTCCGGCATGTAGTATGTAGTAAGGAGTGAGCAGTAAGGAGAAGAAATAAGAACAGGAGATTATCAAGTTACAAGTAGCAAGTTGCAAGTAACAAGTAAAAAGGAGAAAAATTGTTTAATTGACCACGTAAATGCTTTGCATTTTTCGGGACGGTCGAAACGGAGATTAGCTTCTCAAGTTTGTTAATAAAAAGGTAGGTGAAATTGTATGAATAAGGAAATGATGAATAAGATAGCGATACTCAAGGATAAGGTTGAAAAACTGAGAGGCTATCTTTGACATTGATAAAAGAAGGGAAAGGATTGAAAAACTTACAAAGGAAGTTTCGAATCCTGATTTATGGAAAAATAAGCAAGAAGCACAGGCTATCTCAAAAGAACTGAGTGATGAAAGAGGTGTTGTAAAGAGGTGGGATGAGTTAAATAGTCAACTAAAAGACCTTGCTGATTTATTGGAAATTGCAAACGAGGATGATGAAGGTGAGATTTTCAGTGAACTCGAGAAGCTTGAATCCTATATAAAAGGAATAGAACTTCAATTTTTTCTTGGTGAACCAGAGGACAGGGGAGATGCAATTCTGACAATACATCCTGGTGCAGGGGGGACTGAATCCTGCGACTGGGCATCAATGCTCCAGAGGATGTACACGCGATGGATTGAAAGTAAAGGATTTTCATATAAGATTATTGACATTCAACCGAACGAAGAGGCTGGAATAAAAGATGTTACAATTGAGGCTCACGGCGAGTATGCTTACGGTTACTTAAAAGCAGAAAAAGGTGTTCACAGGCTTGTTCGGCTTTCTCCTTTTGATGCAAACCATAAGAGGCATACGTCATTCGCAGCTGTGTTTGTTTATCCGCTCGTTGATGAAACTATTAATGTTGAGATAAAGGATAAAGATGTAAAGCTGGACACATTCAGGTCATCTGGACCAGGTGGACAGAATGTAAATAAGTTGAGTACTGCAGTAAGACTTACCCATCTTCCGACGGGGATAGTTGCTCAGTCACAGAGTGAACGATCACAGTTCCAGAACAGAAAGAATGCACTGAAGATATTGCGATCGAAGTTGTATCAGTTTTACAAAGAGAAAGAGGATAAGAAGAAAAGTAAGATTGAATCACAAAAGGCAGGAATTGCATGGGGAAATCAGATACGTTCATATGTATTCAATCCTTATACAATGGTAAAGGATCACAGGACCGATGTTGAAACGGGTAATATTCAATCTGTAATGGATGGAGCCCTTGATAAGTTCATAAATGAATACATTCTTACAGTGAAAGGTAAGAAGTAGAAGCAAAATTTTTCTTGACATTTATTTTTTTTATATTTATAGTTTACTTTTTTAGACCTTAAAGAAAGAACTATGAAGGATTATGATATTGTAATTATTGGAGGCGGACCAGGAGGATATGTCGCTGCTATAAGAGCAGCACAATTAAAAAAGAGGGTTTGTCTTATAGAAAAAGAGTGGATTGGGGGTACTTGTCTTAATGTTGGTTGTATTCCAACTAAATCACTTCTTGCTTCTGCTGAAATTTATGATTTCACTAAAAGAGTAAATGAATTTGGCGTTGAGGTAGCAGGAAGGGTTAATTATTCCCTCGAGAAAATTATGAAGAGGAAAAACAAAATTGTTTTACGTTGTGTTAAAGGTGTAGAATTTCTTCTTAAGTCATACAATGTTGATGTTAAGCGTGAAAGAGGGGAACTTGTTTCGCAATGTGAGGTTAAGGTTGGTAATGAAACAATAACAACAAATAATATTATAATTGCGACAGGTTCTGAAACGAAAATAATAAAAGGAATGGAGCCAGATGGTGAATTGATTCTTACCAGTCGGGATGCAATCGAGATAAAAGAGATTCCTGAAAATTTGCTTGTTGTTGGTGCAGGTGTAATAGGAATCGAGATGGCAACATTTTTCAACCTTCTTGGAGTAAAGGTTACAATAGTGGAAATGCTTGATTCTGTTCTCCCTACGCTTGAGTCAGAAAAGTTATCAAAAACAATGGAGTCTCAACTGAAAAAGCAGGGAATGGAAGTTCGAACTCAGACTATGGTCAAGAACATTGAAAAAAGAGAAAATGGTGTTAATATCACATTCGCATCCGGGGAAGAACAGGAGTTTGAAAAAATGCTTGTTGCAGTGGGTAGATGTGCTTGCTTTGATGGAATTAGTACTGATAAGATTGGAATTGAGGTTGATAGTGGGTTTATCAAGACGGATGAAAGAATGAAGACAAATATTAATGGAATTTATTCAATCGGGGACGTAACAGGTGGAATGCTTTTAGCGCATAAGGCATCGAGAGAAGGTATTATTGCCGTTGAAAATATTTCGGGGATAAATAACGAAATTGAATATCACGCAGTTCCAAGTTGTATTTTTTCATATCCTCCAGTCGCTCTTGTAGGAATGACAGAGAAAATGGCAAAGGAGAAGGGATTGAATATTAGAATTGGTGAGTATCAGTATATAGGAAATGCAAGAGCTCATTCATTGGGAAAAAATATTGGATATGCAAGGGTAATTGCTGATGCGGATGGAACTGTAATTGGTGGGGAAATTGTTGGTGCAGAGGCGGATATAATGATAAATGAAATTACAATGGCTTGTGAGTATCGGATGAAAATCAAGGATATAGAAAAGGTAATTCACCCACATCCAACACTCTCAGAAATTGTTATGGAAGCATTTCATGATGCAGGAGGGAAATCGATACATAAACCGCCAAGAACGGATAGTAAGTAGTATGGAGTAGAGAGTAAGGAGTAAGGAGAAGAAATAAGAACAGG
>JAGMEZ010000627.1 GCA_023127905.1 Caldifarciminota bacterium | reverse complement strand
GGATTGGAAATCTCGCAAATATTGACCTTGAGTTCCTCTGTCGTTTCGATTATTGGGACCCCGATACAGATGAAAATGACGATGGTAAATACATGTATCTTGGAGGTTTGAACTACTACTTCTCGAGGCAAGCTAAGGGGAAACCGGGTGTGATGATTCAAGCAGTATTTGTGAGAGAACAACCTGAACTTGAAGGTGCAGAACCTACAGACAAGATGATGCTCCAACTCCGCTGGCACTGGGCATCGCCAAAACTTGGATGAGAATATAGTAAATAGAAATGGAGGTCAAAATGTTAAGAATTAAGAATTTAGGTCTTTTGATGGCGGTACTGTCTCTTTTATCTCTTGTAGGTAATCAGAGCTTTGCCGGAAAGAGAGAGAATACCCTTACTCTTACAGGCTCAACCACCGTACTCCCTATTGCTCAAAGAGCGGCAGAGGAGTTTATGGAATTGTACCCCGAAGTGAACATTAGTATCCGCGGAGGTGGTTCCGGTGTCGGTATCGCAGCTCTCATTGATGGAACAGCGGGTATTGCCAATGCTTCAAGACCTATGAAAACAAAAGAGATAACAACCTGTAGGTCTAAAGGTATAAATCCTGTTGAAACAGTAATCGCAAAAGATGGGATTGCTATTATTGTCCATCCATCGAATCCTGTAAAAGAGCTAACATTAGAACAGCTAAAGGCAATTTATACAGGAAAAATAAGCAAATGGAGTGAAGTTGGTGGAAAAAACAAGCCTATAGTAGCAATCTCAAGAGATGTTGCTTCAGGCACCTTTGAGGTTTTTAAAAAGTTAGTTCTTAAAGGAGATAAAACAAAGGCAGATGCTTTAATGCTTGCCTCTAATAAAGCAGTTGCTACAACAGTAACAAATACACCGTTTGCCATCGGGTATGTCGGACTTGGGTATCTCTCATCTGACGTTAAAACTCTGAACATAGAAGGTGTGTCACCTACGAATGAAACGGTTATCTCCGGAGAATACAAAATTGCCCGACCTCTATTTATGTATACAGATGGTGAGCCAAAGAAATTAGCAAAGAAGTTCATCGATTTTATTCTGGGCGAAGAGGGTCAGAAGATTGTTGAGAAGGTTGGATTCGTACCAGTAAAGTAGGAAAAGACAATAGGGGAGACAGGGGGGATTTAAAAATCCCCCTAAATCCCCCTTTAGAAAAGGGGGACTTACAAAAAGGAGAAAAAATGATTGGAACTCACAGAACTACGGTAATTAAAGGCAAAGTTAAAAAGAAGGATAATCCAACAGTAGCTTTGATTGCACACGATGCCAAAAAGGTCGATATGGTTGTCTTTGCCAAGGAAAATGAGGAAATCCTCTATCAGTGCAACCTTATAGCAACAGGCGCTACAGCTGATATGGTAATGAAAAAGACTAAACTATCTCTCACAAAAATGCTCCATGGTCCCGAGGGGGGTGATCTCCAGATAGGCGGACTTATTGCCAGTGGTGAAGTTAACCTTGTAATCTTTCTTCGCGATCCATTAACTTCTCAACCACATGACCCTGATATTTCAGCCCTTTTAAGGGTGTGTGATGTAC
>JAGMEZ010000626.1 GCA_023127905.1 Caldifarciminota bacterium | reverse complement strand
AATTTGTCAATTGATATTAAATATAGTTTTTTAATTTTTTGCTTCGACATTCTGGTTTTGTGCTTTGTCGTTAACAGTCGTGTCTTCCTGGAGTGTATTATCTCCATTCCATTCCAACTTTGTAAATTCTATTGAATATTCTATCATTTTTTTCCATTTCTACTTTTCCATAAACACGGAGGTTATCAAGGACTCTTCCTTTAATGAGGACGTAAAAATCAAATCCCTTTCCAAAAAAGGAACGTGTATACATTGAACCGGGAATGTCATTTATAAAAAGATAAATTCTTGAATTGTATGATTCTGTTTCGAAAAAGACGATCCCTGATTCGAACAATGCATCTTTTATAATTTCTGATTTAAAAGAAAGTGATATGAGATTTCCCATTTCCTGTAACCTCAAATCAGGAACATAAAAAATTATTCCCTCCCATAAAATCCTGAATTTCTTTCTTTTATCTATGTCTGTATCGATAGATAACCTTAGGTTCTGACGTTCATATCGCAGACTCATACCTTCCCATCGGTAACTGTTTTTCTCCTTTCGTTTGTATCGAACATAAAGCTTACTATTCATTATTTTTTTTTCACTTGAAAGGAATGTTTCATAACCCTTTGTAGATAGGGGGTTAAAATATGTTGGATGTTGCCTATTGAAAATGTCAAAATAACCTGATATGAGGAAATCATTCCGTAGTTTGCTATTAATGTAGATATAGAATCCCTGTTCGTTCCGTACCTCACTTTCACAGAAAGAGAAAGCTCTTGGACTATAGAATTTTTCACCGTAATTTCTGAAAAGCATTGATATTGTTGTATTATGTGGCTTGCAGGATACTCCAAGTATTCCTCCCATTCCTTTTGTAGAATGACAAAAAGCATATTCTGACCAAAGTGATAAATTACTTTCGTTATAAACCACATGCACACCTGTGAGACCGTAACTTTTCCCACTGAAGCGGTAGTAATGCGAAGAATCAGGCTCGACGGTTTTATCATATTTGGCAAAAATAGAAGTTGTACTAATTCTCACTCTCTCATTCCCACCACCAATAATTCCACCTATTAATCTTTCTTGTATTCTATCTTTTTTTTCGATCTCTGTTTCGCTTCTGTGGTAACCTGTTTCATATATGATTCGTTTTACAACGGTGTCTTCAATAGTTGCATCAACTTTTTTATTTGAGACAAATATGCTGCTATATAGCAATTTCCATTCTTTTTTTATGGCGCATCCTCTGAATGAAAAATCTTCAAATCCTGATGTGTACGGTCTAATAAGATATTCCCTTGCTTTAACAATGCCACTGCTTTTAAAAACGAACCCAGGATATCCTAATATTAATCGTTCTCCTATATCAAGAGCATAGTCCCCAAGGATAATGCCATGGTTATCTTTTTGGATGTAGCAATAGAGAGTATAAAAGTCAAAGTAACTTCTCTCATATGCATCCTTGTATGCAGACCCTCCCAGAGTAATTTGGCTGTTATGGTACTGGATTTTGTTAGAAACCTTGAACGGATTTCCCTTATAGCCTTCCTCAGCAGGAGATTTTTTACTCCATATTGTTTTCCATTTGATTTTACCCTTTTTAATTAAAATCTTTCTCCGCTTAATCGTAATGTATGGAGAAATTTTGAGGAGTAATGGCTCATTAAGTCCTCCGATAAGCAAAAGGTCTTTTGTGTCATTAAAAAATTTATTTTGCTTTGTATAATCTTCTATACGCATCGCAAGCAGCGGCGTGATATACGGAATCTGAATAAGTTCATCATATGTTGCTGAGTTGATATCAATTGGATTTTCCTTGAGTTTCTCAATGGTTTCAAGAATATCAGAGGGGAGAGATACTTCTCCATCGAGAGAGAAATCCTCACTCCCAAAAAGGGGAAGACAAGTAAGGATTGAAATTGGAAAAAGAAAATAAAGGAAGATAAATTTTAATTGTTTAATTAGTTTAATTTGTCTAATTGGTTTTATTGGTTCTAAAAGATTGTGTATTAATTTTTTTTCCATATTCTTAACATTTTTGTATTTCGGGAAAAATTTCCCTGTAACTTCATTTGGAATTATATCTCTTCTATTCTCTTTAATTCCCTGTTAATGATGTTTTATCTTCATATTTACTATACGATTCCTGTGGTTGGTTTTTTTCTGGGAAATTATAAAACCAACGGTGTGGGTTAATCCGAGTTCGGGATGGATGGAAACAGAGTATGTCAAATCTGAACTGCCAAGAGATAGAAGGAGATTGGATGAGATTGCCCTCGTCTCAATGTCGAACCCTCCGCCAAAAGATAGTTTATCGGATAATCGAATACCATTCCCAATTTCAAAACGGGTTCCTGTGAATTCTGAGAATGTAATTTTTATGTTAAATGAATTCCAGTCACTGGGATAAAGTCTCAAAAGAGAAGAGAATGATGAGGTGGGTTTTTCTTCAACATAGTTATATCCGAACGATATAGCATTGTTGTAAATGGATTGGAAATGAAAAAAAGAATTTTGAGACAGGAAGAAAATGTCATCGCTCCCAAAAAAATGTGAACTGTACCCTCTTATTCCGAGTTTCATTATTTTTATTCTTATACCGAATAAGGTTTTCGAACCTGTGAAGAGAGATAATCCAAGTTCTGTTTCATTATACAATTCAGAACCAAAAAATGAGACATCCATACCGACCAGCGCAAATGTGAAGAAAGAAAGAAGACCAGCGTTTACCTCATTACATTCTGACATTGAGTAAAGCCTTGAACCTGATGTAGAAAAGATAAATTTTCTATTATGGAAATAGTCGTTCGGCAGGAAACTGTAAACCCCAAAGGCTGGATTGGACATAAAATCATTTTTTCCTTCAAATGCAGAAAAAGTAGATTCAATAGAGAATAAGAGGAGAGTTATAATTAAGTAATATAGTCTTCTCATTTTAAAAATACTTCAGATACGCTGATTTCATTGCTGCAGAGGGCGAAAAGAAATTTTTCCAGTTCTGCAGTGCTTCGGTTTTATGGTATTGCAGAAAAATCATTTAAATAAGAATAGCCTATTGTTCCAGCCGAAGACTAAATTCCATCCTGAGATACATCGAAGGATCTCTTCCATCCTGAGCTTGTTAAAGGGTTACTTCCAGTCCTGAGTTTATCGAAGGGCTTTCTTCTATTCTATAGTTTTATTCGTGAATTTTCTCTGCAATCACTTTAGCAATGTCAAGCGTTGAACTGTTTCCACCCATATCGTATGTCTTTACCTTTCCTTCTTCCAAGACTTCTGAGACTGCTTTTTCGACCTTTTCTGCCTTTTCTTGTTCTCCAAGCCATTCCAACATTAGTCTTGAAGCAAGTATCATTGCAATTGGATTTACTTTATTCAAACCGGAATACTTAGGGGCAGAACCGTGAGTTGGTTCGAAGAGTGCATAGCTATCACCGATATTTCCACTGTATGCGAAGCCAAGTCCTCCAATAAGTTGTGCTGCAAGATCAGAGATTATATCTCCAAACATATTTGATGCAACAAGAACACCATATTTTTGTGGATTCTTGATGAGCCACATAGCCATTGCATCAACATTTGCTTCGATGAGTTCGATTTCAGGGTACTTAACTTTCATCTTTCTTGCTTCCGTAACCATCATACCGCTCGTTTCCCGTATCACATTCGGTTTTTCTACTAATGTAACTGATTTTCTTTTGTGCTCTCGAGCATAATCAAATGCTGACTGAAGTATCCTTTGGCAACCTTTCTTTGTAAATATCCTCAGAGATATTGCCATATCACTATTAAGCACCTTTTCAAATTTCCTCATTTTTCTATGTTTATTGATAATTTTTCTGAAATTATCTGGAACAGGATGGTATTCAACACCGGCGTAGAGCCCTTCCGTATTTTCTCTGAATATTACAAGGTTAATATCATCTCGATAATTCAAGGGATTTCCCTTGTATGCCTTGCAAGGTCTTAAATTTGTATGGAGATTAAATTCCTGTCTTAATCGTACAATAGGACTATAGTAAACATATCCCTTTTCTCTCAGTTCAGGCGCAAGTTCCTTTGTCGCCTCGTCTTTTGGTTTTGATGTGATGGCGCCAAAGAGTGCACAATCCGTATTCTTTAGAATTCTTATTGTTCTGTCGGGAAGGGGATTCCCTTCCTTTTTCCAGAATTCCCATCCTATCTCCGCTTCTATAAATTCTGCATCGAGTTTTATTTTATCAATTACAATCATTGCTGCTTTAATTACGTCATTCCCAATTCCATCCCCAGGAAGCAGGGCGATTTTGTATTTAGGCATTACAGTCCTCCTTTTACTTAATCTAAATAACAGATGGGATACTATCACAACGAAAAATTTGTGTCAAGGGAATAGTTTAAAAAAACCTTGACATTATGGTAGAATTTTTGTTTACTGATTGTGTACATAGTTAAGAGAGCCTTGAAATGAGGAACATGTTTTTAATCATTTAATGTTTGTGCCTTGACAGTTAAGGGAAAAGGTAGGTGAAAGAGTAATTTTTTTATTTATTGTTACAATTTGTTACATTTACGAAATAATTAAATAACTTATAATTTGTATATTGTTAATTGTTATTTATATGAATAAGACAATTCTAATAATAGACGATGATGAAAAATTGAATAATCTTCTCACTGATTATTTCTCAGAGTTTGGTTTTAAAGTTACTTCTGTGATTCATCCGGAGGACGGTTTGCAAATTTTAAAGAGGGAATTACCGGATATAATAATACTTGATATAATGCTTCCTGATATGGATGGTTTTGAAGTATGCAAGGAAATTCGAAAGGCATATTCAGTTCCCATAATAATGTTGACAGCGAGGGGAGAAGTTACCGATAGAATTGTTGGATTGGAATTGGGAGCAGATGATTATCTTCCTAAGCCTTTTGAACCAAGAGAACTTGTAGCTCGCGTTCAATCCGTTCTTCGTAGAAGTTCAGAAGATACAAAATCAGAAATTATTAAATGCGGAAAACTCGTTGTAGATATGAAAAAACATTCTGTCTTACTGGATGGGGAAGATGTTGATTTAACAACAATGGAATTTAAGATACTTGTATTGTTTGTCAGAAATCCCGGAAGGGTCTTTACTCGTGACCGTATTATGGATAGTATCCGAGGTATAGAATGGGAGGCTTTCGACCGTTCCATTGATGTTCTAATAAGTCGCCTGCGTCAGAAATTAAATGACGATCCGAAGAAACCACTGTTTCTTAAAACGATCTGGGGAACGGGGTATAAGTTTATCGGAGAGGAACTTGAAGATGAGTAATCTGATCAGAAAGCTTCACAGTTCAGTTTTTACAAAACTTCTTTTTGTTATTATCATAACAGGTATCATTGTTGTAATTATCTTTGGCGGTTTTACAAAATATTACTTTAGTCAACTCCATCCCCTTTTTAAGAAAAATGTTGTCCATTATGTAAATTACATAATTCGGGATGTTGGAATGCCTCCGGACACACTGAAAGCATTGAAAATTTCTCAAGACTTCTCGATACATATTCGCTTTGAAGGTCCGAATTTTCAGTGGACAACGGATGAAAAATGTATTTCATTTAAAGAATTTGATAGGATAACATCATCTAAGTATAAACATAAAAGAACAGAATGGGATGAGGGGATTTACTATATTGCTGTAAGTCAAGATTCTGGGCGTTTTCTTTTTGCTTTTGATTTCAAGAAAGATGAAATCAATAAGGGGGTGCTGGTGTTTCTGCTGGTTATTCTTCTCATTTTTGTATTTTCATCTGCTTATTTGTTAATCAGAAGGATTTTAAAACCAATTAAATGGTTGACAGAAGGTGTAGAGCAAATCAGTAAAAGTAACCTTGATTATCAATTGCAGGTGGAGCCATGGAGGAGGGATGAGTTGGGAAAACTTGCAGTTTCTTTTAATGATATGACAAAACAAATACGTGAAATGATTCGTTCCAAAGAGCAGCTTTTGTTGGATGTTAGCCATGAACTCCGGTCTCCACTTACCAGAATGAACGTTGCTCTCGAGTTTGTTCCAGACGGAGATACAAAAGAAAGTATTAGAGAAGACTTGTTGGAAATGGAAAAGATGATTGCAGAAATACTTGAAACCGAAAGATTAAATAGTAATCATGGCAAACTCAATTTAAGAAAAGCCAATGTCTTAGCATTAATCAAAGAGATTGTGCAAAGCCTGCAAAACAGACCACCTGGAGTAAAACTGATCCTTGTAGCAGAAAAAGTTTTCTTAGAAATAGATACTGATCGGATAAAGACAGTATTGAAAAACATTCTTGAAAATTCATTAAAATATTCAAAGCCTGAGAGCCATCCAATTGAAATTTCTATTGATGACAGAGATAAATTTGTTGTGATACAGATAAAAGATTATGGAACAGGCATTCCAAAAAAAGATCTTCCATATATATTTGAGCCTTTTTACAGGATTGATAAATCCCGTTCAAAAAAAACCGGAGGATATGGTTTGGGCATGAGTTTATGTAAAAAGATTATGCATGCCCATGGAGGAACCATTGAAATCAGCAGTAAGTTGAATATCGGAACAACAATTTTTTTGAGATTTCAGAAGTAGAACTGGTTAAAAGCTTTTGGTTCTTTTCCCTACTACATTAATTTATTATTAATTTTATAGCCACGGGTTTCTGAGGCTGGGCAACAACCACTACCTTAAAACTTTTACAATTTTTTACAAATGTGAAATACTTTATTTACTTCTGTTCATTATTGTAAAAAAAGTTAGAAGCGGTTGAGTGGCAAAAAACTGCAGGATGTTTGCTTGCTCAAATCTAAGTAATGGGGCATTGGGCAATCTTGGAGCTTTTACGATAAGAACAGACACTATAATTATTCAATAATATTTGAAAGAAAGAAAGTAAAAAAAAGTGAAGGAGTAAGGGATTATGCTGGAAAAACTAACAAAATTTGTTGGAAAATATCCAAAGACTATCATAGCTGCTGTTATTCTACTAACAGTATTTTTTTATTTCGGTATTTCTAAGGTAGATGTGGTTAGCGATATGGAAGAGATGTTCCCTGAAGACGACCCCGTGAAAATAGCCTATGACCAAGTTGACGCAACTTATGGAGGAGCCAAGTTTGCAATGATAGTACTGGATATGGATGAGGTTTTCAGTGTTAGTGCACTGCAAGAAATTGATCGGTTGACCCTGGAATTGGAGAAGGTGAAAGGGGTCAATTCTGTTCTGAGCATCACCAATGTCGAAGAAATCAGAGGTACCGAGGACGGGATTGAGGTTGTGGAATTGATTGAGGAAATACCGGACAATGAAGCAGAACTCCTCGAGTTAAAGCATAGAGTCTTATCGAATGATGACTATGCCGGACAGATCATTTCTGAAAATGGAAAAATAGCGCTGGTCATGGTTCAACTACTACCTGAGGCGGCTGAAGAGAATGTTATCCAGGATATCAGGGAAATTGTTCATAGGCATGAACTGGATAAAAAATCTTATCTAACTGGCGAAGCAGTGTTAGACGAAGAGGTGGATAAAGCAATTGTTGGAGATATGTCGAGACTGCTTCCTCTGGCAATTCTTTTGATGATTGGTATACTTTACATTAGCTTTCGCAATATCAGGGGTGTTGTTCTACCATTACTCATTGTCATTATTACAGTTATCTGGACTATGGGTATGATGGGATATTTTGGCATCCCTCTTTCTCCTATCAGTAATATCATGCCGGTCATTCTTATCAGCATGGGTATAGCAGACGGTATCCATATACTTACTCGTTACCGGGAGGGACTCTCACATGGTTTGGATAAGCAAAAAGCGTTATTTGTCACCGTAGTTGCCGTTGGACTGGCGTGCTTAATAACATCTGTTACCACTATGGTAGGGTTTGGTTCTCTGTACACTTCGTCTCTATCGCAGGTTAAGGATTTTGGTTTATCTACTGCAATCGGAGTGGGTATCGCTTTTATTATTACAGTCACTTTTTTCCTGGCGATTCTTTATTTGTTGCGTCCTGCAAAAAGAGAACTTGATAAGAAACAGAGAGTTTTCCTCAAGGGAACTCTGGTGAAATGGACAGGTTTTGTAATTGCCAGAGCAAAAACAGTGTTGATTGTTGCCGGGTTACTCGTTGTATTAGCCAGTGCCGGGATTCCGTTGATCAACCCTGAATCGGATTTTATAGATTTCTTCAAACCGGGTAGCCCGGTTAGATCAGCTTATAATCTTGTGACAGAGAATTTCGGAGGTGCCAATATTATTCAAATAGCAGTAAAGGGCAATATTCAGGATCCTGAAGTGTTGCAGGCTATGGAACATCTCCAAAACGATATTGAGA
>JAGMEZ010000625.1 GCA_023127905.1 Caldifarciminota bacterium | reverse complement strand
CAGGAGGACCATATGCATCAAACCAGTCATCGAAATCACCGTCTTCGAAATTATCTTCGAAAAAAATCGATCCAGGTTCTTCTAAAGATCTTTCAGTTTCCTTCTTGCAGCTGGATACAATCCACAATAAAAACAAAAAACATATAATATGTAATAGTTTTAAGTTATTAATCATAATTTCCCCTTTTTTAATTCTATGTAACTATACAAAAACATGTTTTTGTTGTCAAGTTTTTTATTAACAATTTCAGTTTGTTCTCTTCCATCTTACATCGTACATCCCTTATTCTCCCTCATTCAGTAGGAGGGACTTCCCAGTCCCGATATCGGGGTTAGGAAACCCCTCCTACACTTTCCATGTGAATGTGTATTTTCCTAATTTCCGCCTTTTTGTTTGTTGCCGTAAGCCTGAACAGTGAGACAAGATGCCTCACCTGTTATTCGTTTTCGGTCTTAAGTCTTATGTCTTAGGTCTCAAGTCTTAGGTCTTAAGTATCAGGTCTGAAATCTAAATCTGGGATTATCTTCTCAGCACGTTTCAGCAGTCGTTCTGCTTCTTCGGTTCTTCCTCTTGAATTGAGTTTCTTTGCAAAGGAGAGGATTTCAGTTTCATAACCGAAGAGTATCTCTTATCCTCTGGTTTGATTTATGAAGTAATTGAATTTGGATACCCTTGCGAGTAGAGGGTTGAAAATTCTTGACGCAGAAGACGACACATGTTATATTACATAAAATGTATCTTACAATGCGAAATAATTTGGAGGTATCCAGAGTTAATGGGGAATAAATGAATTGGAATTTTAGAAGTGGAGGGAAAATGTCTTGTGTGAAAAGATGCGTAGTTAATAGGCTGATTGGTTTTAATTTAACTTTTTTTGTGGGTTGTTTTTTTTGCTCGTTAGTGAGTGGTCAGACATTCGAGATGCCAAACATGCGTGGAGCTGAACAGTTTCTCTGCTAGAGGGATAGGTAATGCCATCGTTCTCTCCTGGCGAATAGAGGGCGAATCTTCTGTTATTCAGTATTACCTCAGGCGGAGAGAAGGAACAGGTGAGTATTGGGCTTTAGCAAAGATTCCTGGTTCTGTTTCTTCTCCGTCATCTAAGACATATTCCTACATAGATGAGGATGTGACTCAGGGATACACCTATTATTACAAACTTGGCATGGTCAAGACAAATGGGAACACTCAGTGGTATGGTCCTGTATCTGCAGGGATTGCAGGGATAAAAGGATATTTGAAGATTTCTCCGAATCCATTCGGCAAAACTACAGTGATCTCCTTTACCCGCATAGTGCAAAGTGCAGAGGGCAT
>JAGMEZ010000624.1 GCA_023127905.1 Caldifarciminota bacterium | reverse complement strand
CCTATAGTAAGAGTTCATGATGTCAGAGCAACAAGAAGGTTTATTGATATGTTTTCTAACATAAGAGGGAGAATAGATTAGTGCAGTTTATTAATTTTACAACATTGGATTTCATCGATATTGTTATTGTTAGTTTCGTCTTTTATCAAATCTTGAAATTTGTGAAAGGAACACGTGCTATACAAATGCTCATTGGATTAGCATTTGTCCTTCTTTTTGCACTTATTGCGAATATGTGGCAGATGCAGGGTCTTAAATGGATTGTTGACGGAGTTAAGACTATCTGGATTATTGCATTTGTTATTGTTTTTCAACCAGAAATTAGAAGGGCGCTTACAAACATTGGAAGAACTCGTCTTGTAAGATTCTTTCTAAAAGAAACAAGAGAAGAAATCGTTGATGAACTTGTAAGATCTGCAAAGACGCTCAGTGAAAGGGGTTTGGGAGCGCTTATAGTAATTAAAAGAAGAGTTGGGTTAAAGGGATACTTGGAAACAGGTAAATCGTTAGAGGCAAAGGTTTCATCGGATCTCATTGTTACTATTTTTTCACCATATTCCCCACTTCATGATGGTGCAGTTGTAGTTGATGGAAGTACTATAATAGGGGCGGGTTGTGTTCTTCCCCTGTCACTCAATCCTTTATTAGATATATCAGTTGGAACAAGACACAGGGCAGCGATAGGAATAACTGAGGAAACTGATACAGTTGCTATTGTTGTCTCCCATGAGACGAGAGAAATATCTTTCGCTCAAAAAGGCAAACTTCTCAGAGGTTTAGATACAGCTTCCCTTAAACGAAATCTTGAAAAGGCGATGAGATATTGAGAGGCAGAGGTCAGAATGATTGTGAAACGGGGGAACGGAGTGTCGGAGAAACGGGGAACTAATAGTATGGAGTAAGCAGTGGGGAGTAGGGAGAAGGCAGAATAAATTGTTTGATTGGTTAGATTGGTTGGAAGACAACGGACTAAACGATAATAACGATCTAAACGAAATAAACGAGGTTATAATAATAGTTAGTAAGCAAAAGACAGAAGACAGAAAACAAAAGGCTGAAGATAAAAGGAGAGAAAAAGTCAAAAATAGAAAAGGAAAGATAGAGAAAAGATAAAGAAAAGATAAAGAAAAGGAGTGTTAGATGGATAGAGAAAAAAAATTAAGATTAATTGTTGGTTTTGGTGTGTTTATTGTTGTTCTTGGTGTATACCTTTTCACACTTGCTCCGACTACTTCATTCTGGGATTGTGGTGAATTTATTGCCTGTTCCTATATCCTGGGAGTCCCACATCCTCCGGGAACACCACTACAGATTCTAATCGGAAGAATATTTACTATGATACCAATTTCAAGCGAGATTGCATACAGGATGAATTTCTATTCCGCCTTAAGCGGTGCTCTTGCAGCTCTCTTTCTCTACCTTGTATTTGTGAAGGTAATTGAAAGGTTAAGAAAACCGAAAAATAGATGGGAAAAAATTATACAACATACCTTTGGCGCAGCAACGGCACTTCTTGCGTCCTTTTTATTTACATGTTGGGATAACTCAGTTGAGGCAGAGGTTTACTCAACATCCGCACTTATCATGTTTTTTTGCGTTTGGGTTACATTAATCTGGCAAGAGAACATTGGAAAACAGACTAATAAGAACCTTTTATTGGTTCTCATCTATATTACATTTCTTAGTATGGGAATACACCTTTTGCCCCTTCTTGTCCTTCCAGGTTTATTTGTCTTTATCTTGCTGGTGAAGCCGCGTGAGTTGCTTGATGCAAAGTTCTTTCTGATTGCTCTTGTTCTAATTTTTATTTGCATAACTACATATTTATATCTTTTATTAAGGTCACGTTTGGGACCTGGGATTAATGAAGTTGCACCAACAACTTTTGAAAGACTCTGGGATGTTTTTTCAAGAAAGCAGTATGGACCAATGAAGTTCTTCCCGAGAAAAACAGCAACTGAAACCGGATACAATGTATTTGTGGCAATATGGCAGCAAATACGCGTTTACATAAAATATTTTTCATGGCAGTTTACTGCATTTCCACGGGAATCTCGGGTTTTCTCAACAGCGGTAAAGTTTATATCAATGTTTGCAACATGGCTTTTTGCGCTTCTTGGTTTATGGGGTTTCTGGTCTCACTTTAGGAAAGATAGAAAGACATTTGCACTTATTGCAATGATATTCCTTTTCACCAGCCTTGGGCTTGTGTTATATCTAAATCTCAGATTTTCGCCCTCAGACCCTGATCCCCTTCATATACCAAAAGAGGTTCGAGAAAGAGATTATTTTTATAGTGTATCATTTTTGTTTTTTGCATTCTTTATAGGAATGGGATTATGGCATCTTGCTATAAACATTATTGAAACGAGTTTAAAACGATGGAAGTCAATAGTAGCAATATGCTTATCTGTTTTAATCTTTGTTTTTCCTGCAATTCCTCTTTTATGCAATTACAATTCCCATGTGAATAGGCGAGGAAACTGGGTAGCTAATGATTATGGAATGAACCTTCTTATGTCCTGTGAAGAGGGTAGTATACTATTTACAAATGGTGACAATGACACATTTCCGCTCTGGTTTGTTCAGGAGGTAAAAAAATTCATGAAGTTTGACGCAAAGAATAAGAAGGGTGTCGTTGTTGCAAATCTAAGTCTTCTAAATACTGATTGGTATATAAAGCAATTAAAAGAGTGGGGTGCCCCGATAAGTTTCACGGAGAAAGAAATAGAGTTGCTGAGACCGGTGAAGATTCCAAATGGGGAAGTTCTTTACGTTAAGGACCTTGCAATCAGGAATATTATTGCAACAAACATAGGTGTAAAACTAAACATGAAGGACCTTTTTGCACCTCGCGAAGAATTTATTGAGAAACATCTTAAAAACTACAAAGGAAAATTCAATATCTATTTTGCTGTGACAGTTTCAAGAGATAATATGAAAGGATACGAAAAACATTTGCAGCTCGAAGCTCTTGCCTACAGGATCGTTGATAGAGAAGGAAGGGGAATGATTGATCCAGAAAAAACAGAGGACCTTCTCCTGGACAAATTCAGCTATAGGAGTATTTTTGATGATAGGGTTTATAAGGATGAGAATACTATAAAACTTTTAAGTAACTATGCTGCAGGGTTTTTTGCACTCGGGACATACTATAAGAACAAGGGTAACTATGATAAAGCGATTGAAGTGCTTGAATTCGGAAAGAAATTTGCAGTTAGGGAACCAATGCCTTTTGCAATAAATCTTGCTGAGATATACAAAGCGAGGAAAGATTATGCTAAGGCAGAGAAAAATATTGGGGATATACTTGAAAGGGTCGAAAGTGGCTTTCTTTACTATATGTTAGGACAGATGTGTGAAGAACAGGGTAAGGATGATGATGCTTTAATGAATTACCTTAAGGCAAAAGAGAACAAGAATGACAGGGTGGCTGGTTATGCAGGGCTCACATCATTCTATTTCAGAAAGAATGATACCTTAAATACAGTGAAATATCTACGGGAAGCAATGATGGAAGGAAAAGTCTATCAAAATTTATTTGCTTTCTATGTCTCTAATGGTGATACTACAATGGCAAGGTTTCTTCTTGAGGATTTCTTAAAACTTAATCCTGACGATGAAGTGGCAAAAAGACTCTTGAAAGAGCTTGCAAAAAAATAAAAGGAATTAAAAACTCTAAACAACGATATACTTTTAAATGCTTATCTGCTTAACTCACGTAATGAGACAAAAATCCTCATTTTATTATTGTTGAGGAGGGACAGGTCCC
>JAGMEZ010000623.1 GCA_023127905.1 Caldifarciminota bacterium | reverse complement strand
AATCTCCAGGGGAAATCTTTTTTTTGTTTTTTATATTTCTCTTATACTTAGTTAGAAGTGGGTTGTATTTTAATAAATATTCCTTATATTGTTTCTCTAATCCTTTAATATCCCAGGCTCTTGCTGTTAATTTTTTTGAATCATGCAGTCCTTTATAGTTCGCTTCGAATGTTTCTACATAGTCTGTTACTTTTAATTCTCTAAATAGTTTAGATAGCTTTTTATTGAAATCATAAGGTGATATCCAGAGTGAACTACCAAGACTTCCAAAACCCATACTTATCAATTTATTTCTTAGAGTATCTCTCAGGTGACGAAGACTTTCAGGTATTGTATATACAAGAAGCCTCCATTTTTTATCCCAGCGTTTTTGCTCTTTTTCTAAAGCATGACGCTTGCCACCTAACATCAAACTATCTCCTTTTTTGCTTAGAGAGTAGTAAATATCGCGTTTTACCTTTCGCTTACGAAGTAATCCCTGCTTCATCATTCGTGAGAGTGCAAGCCTTATTGCATTCTCAGAAAGACCTAAAGGTTTGACCAACTCTATCAAGTTTCTGATGCGGATCTCACCGCCTCGGGGATTGACATAAGCACCAAATAGTGTAAAAATTACAGTAGAAGTTCTAACAGTTTTCATAATATTCCTCCAATCCTACAAGTCTCCCTTAATATCATATGTCGTATTTATTACGACATATGATAATATAACATAATTAATTAAATTTGTCAAGTAAAATTTAAATATATCTTAAAAACGTCAATCAGAAACGAAAAGAAAATTTCGTAGTAAATTGAATCGATCTGTTAAAAAAAAACACTTGACAAGAAAGATAATAATATTTATATTTAAATATCTGAATAAAAAGCTAAAAAAAGCGATTGGGCATTCATAAAATTAAATATATACTTAAGTAATATTCATAATTGGATTCTGGATGTGCTAATGCAGTAAGGAGGTTGAAATGGCAAAGAAGTGCAGTAATACATCGTTTTTGTGGTTGCTTATGGTTTTGTTAATAGTTTGTACTGGACTATGTAGAGTAAGTAATGCATTTGCAGATACTAAGGAGGAAGTGATTGTAGTCAGCGAGATAGTTGGAGAAGTAATAGATGCAGAGGAAAGAGAAAAGTTCCGACTTTTCGAAGCATACAAAGGATTCAAATCAGCTGTTTTTTTGCGACTTCCGGATAGTAGTTATGTTGCTGAAGTTACTTATGAAGAAGAGGGGAAAGAGATAAAGATGAGATTATCACAGAGTGAGAAATCTATTGAGTCGCTACAGAATTATATTGAACATTACGAAGAACAAGAAGAAATAATCTGGGAAAAATATCCAGAAAGTGATGTAACTATAAAAGGTACTTTAAGGATTCCTGAACCTGGATATAAACAAATCCTCACAACACAAGATGGGTCAAAACTTATAGGTCGAATAGTTGAAATTGAAAAAGATGAAATTCAGTTTGAGTCGAAACTTGGGAAGTTGGCAATTCCTATTATGGAGATTAGAGAAATAAAGGAGGTTTCAGTATCATTATTTAAAGAAGGTCAATACTGGTTTCCAAATCCAAATTCCACAAGGCTCTACTTTGCTCCAACTGGACGGTGTTTAAAAAAAGGAGAAGGATACTTTGGGGACTATTATCTTTTCTTTACAATGATTGCAGTTGGAGTAACGAACAATATTACTTTATCAGGAGGAATGTCTATCTTACCGACTGGTGATTTTGTTGAAAATAATATATTTTACTTTACACCAAAAATTGGATTAATTCAGAGAGATAATGGTGCTCTGTCAGTGGGTGCAATGATGGTTAAACTTCCTTCTTTTGGAGATAGTGCTGCTTCATCAGTAGGTATTCTTTACAGTGTGGGGACTTTAGGAGGACAAGATAGAAGCATCACTGCAGGTTTGGGCTACGGATATGTGGATTGGGATTTTGCGGATAAACCAATGCTTATGATTGGAGGTGAGTCAAGAGTTTCACGACGGGTAGCGCTGGTAACAGAGAACTGGATGATGCCAGGGGTGGACCAACCTCTTATTTCTTATGGAATACGTTTTTTTGGCGAAGCATTAAGTGTAGATTTTGCTTTTATAAATACTTTGGGAGATGGCATGTTTTTTCCTGGCATTCCATACATAGACTTTGTTTTCAAGTTCTAAATGAATGAAATAAGGAAAAACTTGCAAGAAAATTTATTTACATAAGATAAGTATTTTGAGAGTTTGATTAAAGGGATGGAGAGTATCTAAAGAGGGATTTAATGAACAGGAGGAAGGAAAATATGAAATGGCTTAGGTTTTTAAGTATGATATTATTGTTTGGTGCGATTTTTTCCTGTGGTACCGATGAGATTACTGAAGAATTGATGCAGAAGAAAATTACAGCATGGTGGGGAGCAAAGGAGATAAGTGATGTAATAATCGAAGATTATTTAGAAGAAGATACGTTATTGACAGTTCTTTCCAGATTGGTAATTAGCGTTGACACAACCGTACGAATGTCGTATGAGTTTAAGAGATTCAAGAAAAGTTGGAGAATCTCAAAGGGTCCGGTTGACGATAGGATAAAGAAATTCTGTATTCAAGAGATGAGTGAGTCTCCATTTAAGAATGCACGGAAGGCTGTATTAAAAGCAAACATGAGAAGTTTGCAGTCAGTCTTAGAAATTTTCTATGCTGAGAGTGGCAGGTATCCTTCAAGCATAGCCGAAGATGATTCGATAATGAATGGAGATATTCTTCAGTATTTTCAAGGAATTAAAAATCCGTATTTCTCTAATGATCCCCCGTTCATTGATGCTCTTGGTGATACCGGAGAATGGTTTCCTGAGTATATTGGGAAGGTTATTTACTTCCCCTGGGTTGAAGAAGATGAAACTGTTTCTCACTATTTGCTTCGAAGTTCAATAGCGATGGGCTTCGTTGACCTGGTAATGGGGATGTGGGGAGAGGAGTATTAAGACAGAAGAGAGAAGGAATGGTTGCTTCGCAACGGGGATTGAGTTGCTGCGCAACGGTTGCGGTTCTTCGTGGAATTTACCCTCGAGCGAAGCGAAGGACTCAGAACGGCATGAGTTCATCTGCGATGAACGGAGATTGATTGCTTCGCAACGGTAACAAACGCTTCAGCTGGAATTAACCTCAAGACGTAAAACATAAGACAGAAGCATTTTGCTTCACTTTCAAGCACAGAGGATTATAGACATAATGATCCAACACTATGTCACATATACCACTAAATTGGAGGTATATATGACGCTAAGTCATATAAAAACAAGTTAAGTGCCATTGCGATTGTGGAGAGATAGAAGATGAACAAGATAGATAACATTAGAACATTA